>NZ_JAYGII010000102.1:0-1021 GCF_034931365.1 Natronospira elongata | reverse complement strand
AGACACTGTCCTCATCGCCGCGCTCAAGGGTGAGGATGATGTCCAGATAACCCCCTTCTCCCTGGGTGAAGAACAGGGCATAGGGGCCGTCACTGCCCTGATCAATGCGCATGTCCAGACGATGGGCGTTATGCAGTTCGCCACAATCAATCCAGCGGACAATCTGCTCAGGCTCCCGGGTTCTCCAACGCAGGCGCAGTCGATCGGCCTCATCTCTTACCAGGGTGGCATCAAGCTCATCCGCCACGCCGTCACCGCCCGTGTCCAGAGCCTCGCCCTGCCAGGGAAAATCATCCAGCGCCACGGCAAGCGGTTCTTCTGTGGGCGGAAGATAGACCGGCGCACCGGCGCACGCGGCGAGCCAAACCGGCAGCAGAAGACAAAGACCAAATCGCACGCTCATCCCAATCAAGCCGCCTTGGCTTCGGCGATGCGGCCATCCAGCATGGGCAGACGCCGGGCGGCCTGGGAGGCATAGCGCGGGTCATGGGTGACCATGACGATGGTGGCGCCATTGGCGTGCAGCTCATCAAGCATGCGCATCACCGCCTCGCCGTTTTCGCTGTCGAGATTCCCGGTGGGTTCGTCCGCCAGCAGCAGTGAGGGGCTGCCCACGAGGGCGCGGGCCACGGCCACCCGCTGTTGCTGACCGCCGGAAAGCTGGCCGGGGAAATGTCCGGCACGGTGCTCCATATTCACCCGCTTGAGGGATTCCATCACCTTTTCCTTGCGCTCCTTGGCCGAGACACCCTTGCGATAGGTCAGCGGCAGGCCGACATTGTCGGCCACGCTCATCTCGGGGATGAGGTTGAAGCTTTGAAAGATGAAACCGATTTCCTGGTTGCGCAGCCGGGCCCGTTCCTCGGCATCGATCTCATGCACCGGCACCCCGGCCAGCTCATAGTGACCGGCACTGGGCGTGTCCAGCAGACCCAGGATGGACAGCAGGGTGGACTTGCCACAGCCCGACGGCCCCTCCAGGGCAAGGAAGTCGCCCCGGTTCACGGTCAGATCAATGCCC
>NZ_JAYGII010000101.1:0-1029 GCF_034931365.1 Natronospira elongata | reverse complement strand
CGGCATTGATCTGACCGTGAACCGGGGCGACTTCCTCGCCCTGGAAGGACCGTCGGGCTGTGGCAAGTCCACCCTGCTGTCCATCCTGGGCCTGCTGGACACACCCACCGCCGGCAGCTATGAACTGGCCGGGGTGCCGGTGCATGAGATCGATGCCGAGGAGCGCGCCCGGCTGCGCAACCAGGAGATCGGATTCATCTTCCAGAGCTTCAACCTTATCCCCGAGATGAGCGTGGCCGATAACGTCGGCCTGCCGCTGACCTACCGCAAGGGCGTGTCGGCCAAAGAGCGCAAGGAAAAGGTGATGGAATCCCTCAAGCGGGTGAACATGGAGCACCGTGCCGGGCATTTCCCCGGCCAGCTTTCCGGCGGTCAGCAGCAGCGAGTGGCCGTGGCCCGCGCCCTGGTGGGCAGCCCCTCGCTGCTGCTGGCGGACGAGCCCACCGGGAATCTCGACAGCGAGAACGGCGAGGCGGTCATGCGCATGCTCGATGAGCTGCACGCCCATGGCGCCACCATCGTCATGGTGACCCATGACCCCCGCTACGCCTCCCAGGCCGCCCGCCGCCTGCCCATGCTCGACGGACGCATCGCCGAAGCCCAGGCGGCTTGAGGGGTTTGTGTTGATGCGTATGCGTATTGCCTTTTGTCTTCTTGTGCCGGTTGGGCTTGCCGCCTGCGCCGGCGCGCCGGTCTATCTTCCACCCACCGAAGAACCGCCCGCCGTGGCGCTGGATCATTTTCCCTGGCAGGGCGAATCCCTGGTCAATGGGGGCGGGATGTTGGCGGATGAGCTCGATGCAGTCCTGGTCACTGAAGAGCCGGACCGGCTTCGTCTGCGTTGGCGAACCCAGGATCCCGAGCACATTGTCAGCTGGATTGATTGTGGCGAACTGCATAACGCCCATCATCTCGATATGCGCATTGATCAGGGCAGTGACGGCCCCTATGCCCTGTTCTTCACCCAGGGGGAGGGCGGTTATCTGGACATCATCCTCACCCTTGAGCGCGGCGACGAGGACAGTGTGC
>NZ_JAYGII010000100.1:0-1042 GCF_034931365.1 Natronospira elongata | reverse complement strand
CAGAAGGTCGGCCAGATGGTCCGTGCGTCGCGCGCCAATAGTACCCATGGGAACCACATCCTGATTGTTGGCGTTGGTGGGCACGGATTGAATGGAGGCCGGGGTGGCCATCTGCCGCATCTCGGCCACTGTCGCACTGGCTGTGACCTGGGCCCCCATGAATCCGCTGTGCAGGCCGGTTTCACGCCCCTGCAAGAAGGCGGGCAAATCGCCGTTGAGGCCGGGATCGGTGATGCGGGCAATGCGGCGTTCACTGAGTACGGCCATCTTGATCAGTGCCTGGGCCAGGCTGTCTGAAGCGAAGGCAATCGGTTGACCATAGAAATTGCCACCGTGCACGACCTTGCCTTCATCGGGGAAGAAGATGGGATTGTCCGTGACCGCGTTGAGTTCGTTCTCCACCACGCGGGCGTGGTCGCGGACAACCTCGTCCACCGCGCCCAGGATCTGAGGCAGGCAGCGTATGCTGTAGGGATCCTGAGGCAGGGGCTGGTCCTGGTTGACGCCGATTGCCCGGTGATCGAGTACGGGCGGCAAGTCGACGGCTGCTTCCAGCCGTTGGCTTCCTCGCGCCAGTTCCTGCAGCCAATGATGGATGCGGGCCTGGCCCCCATGGCCTCTGACCTGGGCCAGGCTGGAATCGAAGGCTTCGAGCTTTCCTTTCAGCACTTCTGCGTAGCTGACCCCGAGTGTTGCCGTCCATTCCAGGGCGCGTTGAGCGCGTATGGCAGTCAGGGCACCAATCCCCGTCATTGCCGACGTCCCGTTGACCAGGCCAAGCGCATTCTTGCCGTCAGGCTCTAGAGGGGCCCAACCGAGTTCGGCAAGAATCCTGGATGCAGCTTGTTCCGGTCCGTCCCCTAGACGTGCCCGGCCCTCGCCCATCAGGGCGCCGGCCAGATGGGCCAGGGGGGTAAGATCACCGCTGGCGCCCACGGTGCCGCGTTCCGGGATGCGTGGGAGGAAGCCAACTTCCAGGCACTGGGCGAGGCGTTCGCAGACATCGGTGCTGACGGCCGAGTGCCCCTGCAACAGGGCGTTG
>NZ_JAYGII010000099.1:0-1042 GCF_034931365.1 Natronospira elongata | reverse complement strand
TAGAAGATCGGCCAGGTGGTCCGTGCGTCGCGCGCCGATAGTACCCATGGGAACCACATCCTGATTGTTGGCGTTGGTGGGCACAGATTGAATGGAGGCCGGGGTGGCCATCTGCCGCATCTCGGCCACCGTTGCACTGGCTGTGACCTGGGCCCCCATGAAACCGCTGTGCAGGCCGGTTTCCCGCCCCTGCAAGAAGGCGGGCAAATCGCCGTTGAGGCCGGGATCGGTGATGCGGGCGATGCGGCGTTCACTGAGTACGGCCATCTTGATCAGTGCCTGGGCCAGGCTGTCTGAAGCGAAGGCAATCGGTTGACCATAGAAGTTGCCACCGTGCACGACCTTGCCTTCATCGGGGAAGAAGATGGGATTGTCCGTGACCGCGTTGAGTTCGTTCTCCACCACGCGGGCATGGTCGCGGACAACCTCGTCTACCGCGCCCAGGATCTGAGGTAGGCAGCGTATGCTGTAGGGGTCCTGCGGCAGGGGCTGGTCCCGATTGACGCCGATTGACTGGTGATCGAGTACGGGCGGCAAGTCGACGGCTGCTTCCAGCCGTTGGCTTCCTCGCGCCAGTTCCAGCAGCCAATGATGGATCCGGGCCTGGCCCCCATGGCCCCTGACCTGGGCCAGGCTGGAATCGAAGGCTTCGAGCTTGCCTTTCAGTACTTCTGCGTAGCTGACCCCGAGTGTTGCGGTCCATTCCAGGGCGCGTTGAGCGCGTATGGCAGTCAGGGCGCCAATCCCTGTCATCGCCGATGTCCCGTTGACCAGGCCAAGCGCATTCTTGCCGTCAGGCTCCAGAGGGGCCCAACCGAGTTCGGCAAGAATCCTGGATGCAGCTTGTTCCGGTCCGTCCCCTAGACGTGCCCGGCCTTCGCCCATCAGGGCGCCGGCCAGATGGGCCAGGGGGGTAAGGTCACCACTGGCGCCCACGGTGCCGCGTTCCGGGATCCGTGGGAGGAAGCCAACGTTCAGGCACTGGGCGAGGCGTTCGCAGACATCGGTGCTGACGGCCGAGTGCCCCTGCAACAGTGCGTTA
>NZ_JAYGII010000098.1:0-1142 GCF_034931365.1 Natronospira elongata | reverse complement strand
ATTGTCCGGGCGGCGGGCCCGTTCATAACGGCGGAGCACAGCGCGTTCACCAGGGTCGTGCCCCCGCTCGCGTGCCCTGGCCAGGATCGGCAGCAGTTCCGCTACATCCTTCAGGCCCAGGTTCATGCCAAGGCCGGCCAGGGGATGGACCGTGTGGGCGGCATCCCCCACCAGCAGCAGGCGCTCGCCGATATAACGCTCGGCCTGGCGGGAACACAGGGGAAAGCTCACCACATCGGTATCCGGTTCCAGTGCGCCCAGGACCCCGGCGCTGGCCAGAGTGAGTTCCCGGCCGAACTGCTCGGGGGAAAGACCACGCAGCCGTTCGGCCTCGGCCGGCGTGGTGGACCAGACAATGGAGCAGCGCCCGTCCGCCAGGGGCAACAGGGCCAAGGGCCCGGTGTCCAAAAACCGCTGACGGGCTGTCTCTCCGTGCGGGATTTCGCTGCGAATATGGGCCACCAGAGCGACCTGCTCGTGATCCAAAGAATTGACCTTGATACCAGCCATCTCGCGAGTGGGCGAGGCACCGCCATCGGCGGCGACCACCAGCCGAGCGCGGAGACGACCGGCCTTGGCCAGACCCAAGAGCGACCCCGTCGGCTCCAGGCTGAGCCGTTCCAGGCGATCGGGCAGGAAGCAGTCGATCGGTGACTCCCGAAGCTGCTGGTGCAGGGCGGCCTGGATGACCCGATTCTCGACAATATGACCCAGCTCGGCCTCGGCCACATCGGCGGCGTCAAACTCGACACGGCCGTGGGCATCCCAGACCGTCATGTGCCGATAGGGACTGACCCGCACCGCCTCCATCGCCGACCAGGCATGCAATTTCTGGAACAGCCGCCGGGAGGCGCGCGAGACCGCGAACACTCGCAAGTCCAACGGCTCATCCTGGGTGACTGGGTCCTTCAACGCTTGGGCGTCCACCAGGGCCACTTGATAGCCGGCCCGGGCCAGACCGAGGGCGCTGGCGGCGCCGATGGGGCCGGCCCCGATGACCGCAATGTCATAGTCTCTGTTCATGCCCGGCATCCTACGATGTCGCCTCCCGCCTGGCCAGAGGCCGTCCCTGCAGAATCAGTAATTTCCTACAGCCGATTCGCCTCTCCTGCACTATGCTTTGGGTTCCACTGGGAGACAGA
>NZ_JAYGII010000097.1:0-1143 GCF_034931365.1 Natronospira elongata | reverse complement strand
CTTGCCATTGATTGGACCCCAGAGCATAGCTGAGGTGGTTCGATGACGCTGTAGGACAATGCTGATTTCGGCAGCCCGATGGGCTGGTCTTGCGACAGGTGACGTCGTAGGATGCCCGGCATGAAAAACGACTACGATATTGCCGTCATCGGCGCCGGCCCCATCGGCGCCGCCAGTGCGCTGGGTCTGGCGCGGACCGGTTATCGCGTGGCCCTTGTGGACGCGCATCCGCTCAAGGATCCGGTCAGCACGGATGAGCCGCTGGACCTGCGGGTGTTCGCGGTCTCGCGCGCCTCCCGGCGGCTGTTCCAGCAACTGGACGCCTGGCCGGCCATGGCGGCGGTGCGCGTCAGCCCCTACCGGCACATGACGGTCTGGGATGCCCACGGCCGGGTCGAGTTTGATGCCGCCGATGTGGCCGAAGCCGAGCTGGGTCATATTGTCGAGAATCGGGTCATCCAGGCCGCCCTGCACCAGCAGCTCCGGGAATCGTCGATAGATTGCTTCCTGCCCGATCGCCTGGAGCGGCTTAGCCTGGAGCCGTCGGGGGCCCTGTTGGGCCTGGCCCGGGCCGGGCGCCTGCGTGCCCGCCTGGTGGTGGCCGCCGATGGCGGGGCCTCTCCCACCCGGGAAATGGCCGGCATCGACGTGCGCCCCGTCGACCATGAGCAGGTGGCCCTGGTGGCCCACATCCGCAGCGAGAAGCCTCATGGCGAGACTGCCCGCCAGCGGTTCCTGGAGACTGGGCCGCTGGCCCTGCTGCCGCTGGCGGACGGGCGCTGCTCCATCGTCTGGTCCACCACTCCGGCTGAGGCCGAGCGCCTGCGGGGGCTGTCGCCGGAGCAGTTCGGCCGTGAACTGACCCTGGCAAGCGACGGCGTGCTGGGCTCGCTGATGCCGGATACCGAGGTGGTGGGTTTTCCCCTCTGTTCCCGCCAGGCCGAGCGCTACATCGACGAGCGCCTGGTGCTGGTGGGCGATGCCGCCCACACCGTCCACCCCCTGGCGGGTCTGGGAATGAACCTGGGTCTGAAGGACGTGGCCGAACTGCACCGGGTCCTGGCCCGGGCCCGCGACAGGGGCCACGATTCCGGCGAGCGCACCGTGCTGCGCCGCTACGAGCGGGCCCGCCGCCCGGATAAC
>NZ_JAYGII010000096.1:0-1316 GCF_034931365.1 Natronospira elongata | reverse complement strand
CGCCATCAAGGCCGTGGTCAGGGGATAGGTCACCTGGTCTTCCACCACTTCCGGCGCCAGACCGGGTGCCTCGGCACGCACGATCACCTGGGTATCGGACAGATCCGGAATGGCATCCACCGGCGTGTGCTTGACCGCATACAGACCCACCGCCCCGGTCACCAGCGCCAGAATCAGCACCAGCACCCGGTTGGCAATGGACCATCGAATCAGTCTCTCAATCATGTGTTACTCCAAGCCATGATCGGCTCTCGCTTGCTACGCCCGTAGGAGCGGATTCATCCGCGATGGGGCTAAACCAGCCTCTGTACCCGCCGAGGGCTTTATCGCGAATGAATTCGCTCCTACGAAGGTGGCGACATCAATGATGGGAATGATCCTCAACCCGACCATGCCCACCTCGGATGCTGGCTTCGGAATCGATCAGGAAGTGGCCGGATACCACCACCTCATCACCGTCCTCGATGCCATAGAGAATCACCACCCGGTCGCCGCTGACCATGCCGGGGGTGACTTCACGCACCCGGAAATGGCTTTCGTCCTCGCGAATGACCACCCGATTGGCCCGGCCGGTTCGAATCAGGGCCTCCAGGGGAATCACCACCCCTTCTTCCGACGGCGAGGCATGAATGGAGACCGCCGTCCACATACCGGGGCGCAGATTCTTGTCGCCGTTATCCACCGGCAAACGGGCGCGCAGGGAGCGAGTGCGTTCATCCAGAACCGGGTAGATATGGCTGATATCCGAATGGGCCTGCTCACCGGGGCTGAAAGGCAGACCGATCATGGCGTGCTGGCCCACTTCCACCCAGTCCGCCTGGGATTCAAATACATCGGCGATGACCCAGACGCTGGAGAGGTCGGCCAATTCCATGATTTCCAGGCCCGGCGAGACATACATGCCGTGGCGGACACCCAATGCGGTCACATAGCCGTCATGCGGTGCATACCAGGGAATGTACTGCTTCACCTCGCGGCTCTGATCGATGGTATCGATCACCGATGACTGCACATCCAGGGCACGGAGACGGGCGCGGGCCGCATTGATCACCTCGGAATCACCGCGCCGCAGTGCCTGCAGAAACTCCTCCTGGGCATTGACCAGTTCCGGTGAGTACAGGGTGAAAAGACGCTGGCCGGCTTCCACCCGATCACCTTCCGCAGTGACATCCAACGCCTGTATCCAGCCTTCCACCCGTGGGTGGATATGCTGGAGACGGGATTCGTCATAGCTCACCCGCCCCACCGTTTCGATGTGGCGCATCAGGCGACCGGTCTCGGCCGCCTGGGTGCGGATATTCATGGCCTGCTGAATC
>NZ_JAYGII010000095.1:0-1323 GCF_034931365.1 Natronospira elongata | reverse complement strand
GGCCATCAGGGCGGTGGTCAGGGGGTAAGTCACCTGATCCTCCACCACCTCCGGGGCCAGCCCCGGGGCCTCGGCCCGGACAATCACCTGTGTATCGGACAGATCCGGTATGGCATCCACCGGCGTATGCTTCACGGCATACAGACCCACCGCCGCCGTCACCAGCGCCAGAATCAGCACCAGTACCCGGTTGACGATGGACCAATGAATCAGTCTTTCAATCATGTTTTACTCCAAGCCATGATCAGCGCTCGCTTTCTACGACCGTAGGAGCGGATTTATCCGCGATTACTCCTGAACCAGCCTCCGTACCTGCCTGAGGCTTTATCGCGAATGAATTCGCTCCTACGGGGGCGGCGACAACGACATCAATGATCCGAATGATCCTCGACGCGGCCATGGCCGCCTCGGATGCTGGCTTCGGAATCGATCAGGAAATGGCCCGAGACCACCACCTCATCGCCGGCATCGACACCCTCTCTGATCATCACCTGATCACCGCTGACCATGCCCGGCATGACCTCCCGAACCCGGAAATGGCTTTCATCCTCACGGATCACCACCCGATTTCCGCGGCCAGTACGAATCAAGGCCTCAAGGGGAATCACCACCCCTTCCTCGGAGGGATCGGCGTGAATGGACACCGCCGTCCACATGCCGGGGCGGAGCTTGCCATTACCGTTCTCCACCGGCAGGCGCACCCGCAATGAACGGGTTTGCTCATCCAACACCGGGTAGATATGGCTGATATCGGCATGGGCCTGGTCGCCGGGGCTATAGGGCAGGCCAATCATGGCGTGCTGGCCGACCTCCACCCAATCCGCCTGAGACTCAAAGATGTCGGCAATCACCCAGACATTGGAAAGATCCACCAGCTCCATCATCTCCAGGCCGGGAGAGACATACATGCCTTCCCGAATACCAAGCTGGGTGACATAGGCATCTTCCGGCGCATACCAGGGGACGGACTGCTTAACCTCACGCTCTGCTTCAATATTGCTGATCACCGCATCCTGGATCCCAAGGGCTCGCAGGCGATCCCGAGCCGCTTCAATGAGCCGTGACTCGCCCCGTCGGAGGGCCTGGAGCAATTCCTCCTGGGCATTGACCAACTCGGGAGAGTAAATCGTGAACAATCGCTGGCCCGATTCCACCCGGTCGCCTTCGGCCGCCACATCCAAGGCTTCCACCCAACCTTCGGTGCGCGGATGAAGATGCTTCAGCTTGGCAGGGTCATATTCCACTCGACCGACGGTTTCGATATGGCGCATCAGGCGCTCTCGAACCGCCTCGGTGGTCCGCACATTCATGGCCTGCTGGATA
>NZ_JAYGII010000094.1:0-1364 GCF_034931365.1 Natronospira elongata | reverse complement strand
GCACTGGACAGTGAACTCTCCATCGCCTGGACCCTTGAGATAGAAACCCAGTCCGGACCGCCGGGTCGTGGCCGTGGCCGCGGTGGTCGAGGCGAAGAGCAACTGACGCTGCGTGCCTATGATTTTGATGGTGCCCGCCTAATGTCCTTTTCCCTTGATCAAGACTGGGCATCAGAGTTGTCCGCTCTCAAGGTGGAGCCCGGTTTCGGAGGTCGAATCTGGTTGCAGGGGAGGGATGCCGTCCACGTATTCGATGTGGATTCCGGCGTGCGTGCATCTGATTATCCGGTCGGTGCAAAGATCAAGGATATCACCCTGGATCCGGAGTCCACCAGCTTGTACGTCGCGACTGCTGATGCGCTTCACGTGATTGACAGGGATGGTCAAGCGCACGCAATCGCCCAGCCGGACTTGGCTGCAGACGAATCCCTTTCCTATCTTGCGTGGGACCAGGATAGCGAAACGCTCTGGCTTGCGAGCAACCAGCGTATCTTGTTCCTTCAGCAAGATCAGGTCTATCAGAGCTTTCAACCGCCTGGTGTGGGTTCCGTCCGGGGAATTGCCCCGGATGGCGAAGGTGGCATCTGGCTGGCTCGGCCGGCCTGGCTCACGCGCTATTCCGCCGGCGGCGCGGAACTCACCAGCCTGCAACCCTTTGCCGGCTATCCGGGTGCCGGTGGTACCCGTGGCCTGACCAGCGACGGCAGGGACAAGACTGTTTGGCCCCACTCCCGCCGCCACGTTCGCCAGTTCGATGGCGCAGGGGTTGCCGGCAATGAAGCGGCAATCACCGGCATGAGCGGCGAGATGCTGACCTCGGTCTTGTTCACAGACCGGGTCCCGCCCGAGATCGAGATCGCAAGTCCTGCTGAAGGGAGTTATCACAACGACCCCTCAGTTCCGGTGCAGATTGACTGGTATGACATCGGGACAGGTGTGGATGAAGGTACGCTTCATCTTGAGCTCAATGCATTGACTTGGGAGCCTGAATGTTATTTTGATCTGGACGGAGCAGAGTGTTTGCCCTCAGACGCCCTTGAGGACGGCGAGTACACCTTGAATGCGACGGTGGAGGATTTTTCCGGTAACGAGTCTGAAACGGCTTCGGTGAGCTTCATGATTGATACCGTCTCGCCGTCCGTCATGATCGAATCGCCGGCAGACGGCGAAATCAGCAACGATGCTCGCTACCCGATAGGTATTGCCTGGACTGATGCGGGTTCCGGCGTCGATTCCGACACCGTTGAATGGCAGCGCAACGACAGCCCCTGGCCGGTTGATTGTAGCGGCGATACAGAAGGGGCGGATTGCATGCCCAGAGCCGATCTTCCTGACGGGGAGCACACGCTGGCCGTGCGGGTCAA
>NZ_JAYGII010000093.1:0-1364 GCF_034931365.1 Natronospira elongata | reverse complement strand
ACACTGGACAGTGAACTCTCCATCGCCTGGACTCTTGAGGTAGATTCCCAGTCCGGACCGCCGGGTCGTGGCCGTGGCCGTGGTGGTCGAGATGAAGAGCAACTGACGCTGCGTGCCTACGATTTTGATGGTGCCCGCCTGATGTCCTTTTCCCTTGATCAAGACTGGGCATCAGAGCTGTCCGCTCTCAAGGTGGAGCCCGGTTTCGGAGGTCGAATCTGGTTGCAGGGGAGCGATGCCGTCCACGTATTCGATGTGGATTCCGGCGAGCGTGCATCTGATTACCCGGTCGGTGCAAAAATCAAGGATATAACCCTGGATTCGGAGTCCACCAGCTTGTACGTTGCGACTGCTGATGCGCTTCACCTGATTGACAGGGATGGTCAAGCGCATGCAATCGCCCAGCCCGACTTGGCGGCAGACGAATCCCTTTCCTATCTTGCGTGGGACCAGGATAGCGAAACGCTCTGGCTTGCGAGCAACCAGCGTATTTTGTTCCTTCAGCAAGAGCAGGTCTATCAGACCTTCCAACCGCCTGGTGTGGGTTCCCTCCGGGGAATTGCCCCGGATGGCGAAGGTGGCATCTGGCTGGCTCGGCCGGCCTGGCTCACGCGCTATTCCGCAGACGGCGCGGAACTCACCAGCCTGCAACCCTTTGCCGGCTATCCGGGTGCCGGTGGTACCCGTGGTCTGACCAGCGACGGCAGGGACAAGACTGTTTGGCCCCACTCCCGCCGCCACGTCCGCCAGTTCGATGGCGCCGGGGTTGCCGGCTATGAAGCGGCAATCACCAGCATGAGCGGCGAGATGCTGACCTCGGTCTTGTTCACGGACCGGGTCCCGCCGGAGATTGAGATCGCAAGTCCTGCTGAAGGGAGTTATCACAACGACCCCTCAGTTCCCGTGCAAATTGACTGGTATGACATCGGGACAGGTGTGGATGAAGATACGCTTCATCTTGAGCTCAATGCATTGACTTGGGAGCCTGAATGCAATTTTGATCTGGACGGAGCAGAGTGTTTGCCCTCAGACGCCCTTGAGGACGGCGAGTACACCTTGAGTGCGACGGTAGAGGATTATTCCGGTAACGAGTCTGAAGTGGCTTCCGTGAGCCTCATGATTGATACCGTCTCGCCCTCCGTCATGATCGAATCGCCGGCAGACGGGGAAATCAGCAACGATGCTCGCCACCGGATAAGTATTGCCTGGACTGATACGGGTTCCGGCGTCGATTCCGATACCGTTGAATGGCAGCGTAACGACAGCCCCTGGCCGGTCGATTGTAGCGGCGATGCAGAAGGGGCGGATTGCACGCCCGGAGCCGATCTTCCTGACGGCGAGCACACGCTGGCCGTGCGGGTCAG
>NZ_JAYGII010000092.1:0-1418 GCF_034931365.1 Natronospira elongata | reverse complement strand
CAACCTCAAGAACGTCATGTGCCGCAGCCTGATCAGCGTGGACTGGCAAGGCTATGTCTATGACTGCGACTTCAACCAGATGCTGGATATGGGCCTGGGGGGCCGGCGCAGGCATCTGTCCGAACTGCTGGACGAGGACCTGAGCGGCCAGGCCATTCGCGTGGCCGGGCACTGCTATGGCTGTACCGCCGGCCAGGGCTCAAGCTGTGGTGGTGCCTTGAGCGAGAGCGATACAGACGCCAGCAGCGACGACGGCGGACTGGCGCGGGAGGCCTGAACCCCCTTACCATGGTGGCCCGCCAACTGGAGGAGCCACCATGTTCAAGGCATCGCCCGATAGTATCCGTCGCTGGCTTCCACGAGTGAGCTGGCTGCTGCTCTTTCTGGGGCTGACCGCTCTGTTGCTCCTGGCCCTGGCCGGCCCCGCCTACCGCATGGGACTGCTGGAGCTGGGTGGTGCCTTCGGTCTCTTTCGATACGCTGCCTTCATCGGCCTGTTTACGGCGCTCATGGCCCTGGCGCCGCTGGGCCTCGCCCTCTACCTGGGCAGTGTCCGTCGTGCCGCTGTCCTGAGCCTTGTGGCACTGCTGGCCGGCGCGCTGAGCGTGGCTATCCCTTATGGCTGGCGAGCCCAGGCCCAGTCCGTGCCCCCCATTCACGACATCAGCACCGACACTGATGCTCCACCGGCCTTCCGCGAGATCGCCCCCCTGCGCGCGGATGCACCCAATCCGGTGGAATACGCGGGCGAGGAAACCGCCGAGCAGCAGCGGGAGGCCTATCCCGACCTGGAAACCCTGCGACTGTCCGTGGATGCTGAGACCGCCCTGGATGCCTCGGTCACGGTAGCGCAGACCATGGGCTGGGAGCTGGTGGCCGTGAACGCGGCGGACGGTCGGCTGGAAGCCACAGCCACCACCCGCTGGTTCGGTTTCAAGGACGATGTGGTCATCCGCATTCGAGAGAGCGGCGAAGGCAGCGAACTGGATATTCGCTCAAAATCCCGGGTAGGCCGCTCGGATGTGGGCACCAATGCAGCACGCATCCGCGAGTTCCGGGAGCGGCTGCTGGATAGGCTGGGCGAGAACGACTGACAAGAGCCCCTCCTGCGCTGGGGGGCCTCGTGCCCCTCATTCTCTGCCTTCGATCTGCCCCGCCATTTGCCCTCCATTGATTCATTTTGATATTATTGGAAACATGAAAATAACAGACGCCACCGAAGCCCTGTCCGCCCTGGCCCAGCCCAGCCGCCTGAGCGTTTTCCGCTGGCTGGTGCGTCAATACCCGGCCCGGGTGGCGGCGGGTGACATCGGGCAGGCGCTGGATATCGCTCCGGCCACCCTCTCCTTTCACCTGGCCACCCTGGAACGGGCTGGCCTCCTCCAGCACCAGCGCGAGGGTCGCAGCCGTCTGTACCA
>NZ_JAYGII010000091.1:0-1444 GCF_034931365.1 Natronospira elongata | reverse complement strand
GAAGGCCGGGCCGGTGTTGGCGTGGAACAGGCGGTCTTCGCCGTTCCAATCCCAGCCGAAGGGGGTGGCGGCGATCTGATCGGCGACGCTGTCCGGTACCCGCAGGTGGCTGGGTTCCAGCGTTTCGAGTATGCGGCTCAGGGCTTCTGTCTGTTCTTCCGGTGGAATGCGCCGGGTGGGCTCCACCTGTTCACCCTTGAGCGCATAGACGAACTCCATCCCGCCCAGGTACTTGATGGCACCTTGAAGGGCAGTGCGGTGGTGGAGATAGACATGGGCGAAGCGCTTGTCCAGGAAGGAATAGGGTTCGCCGTCGTCCAGCGCTCGGTCGTCGAAGGCGTTGATCAGGGCCTGGCGCACACCCAGGGTGCGGTCCAGGGCGCTAAGCATATCCTCGCCTTCCACCCAGACGCTGGCATCGGGGAAGCTGCCGTGGGGTTGGGCGGCACCGCCGGTGATGAAACGCAGTCCGTCGTCATGGGCCTCGCGCATGATGTCCGCCAGGCCCTCGCGTTCGGCTTCTTCGTCCGGGAACCAGGTGTAGGCATAGCGGATGGCCAGCTTGTCATGGGGGCCCGGGCCGGGGGCATAGGCATCGGAGATGTCCAGATAGCCGTTCTCATCTAGGTGAACCAACGGCACGGGGTAGTCCATCACCGAGGCCCGGTCATGGGTGGCGGCGATGAAGTTATGGGCCAGGCCGAGGGCATGGCCTAGTTCATGGGCCGTGTGCTGCAGGCGACGCTGCATGGCCATCTCTTCACTGGAGAGGGCCAGGCCATCGGGGCCGGCGGCCGGGCGAAAACCCATCCAGATGTCGTGATTGACCAGTGAGCGGAAGGAATCCATGCGCACGATGGCGTGGATGATCTCCCCAGTGCGTGGGTCTTTATGAGAGGGGCCCACTGAAGGCCCCCGCTCGCGCCGATGCACCCAATGGATCATGTTGTAGCGAATATCCATGGGGTCGGCGTCTTCGGGGAGATCTTCGATTCGAAGGGCATTCTTGAAACCGGCCGCTTCGAACATCTCGTTGAACCAGAGGCTGCCCTCAATAAAGGTGCTGCGGTAGGGCTCTGGAATGGCCGGGTCCATGTAGAAAACGATAGGCTCTTCAGGCTCCACCAGCTCGCCATCCAGGTAGGCTTCCTTGTCGGAAGGCACCAGGTTCCAACGCCACAGCCAACGCTGGCGGTAATCGCTGTCATGGCCTTGGGCGAAGTCGAAAAAGACATGGGGGAAGATGCCTGCCCGCGGATGGAATTCCCGGGGTTGATACCCATCGTCAGGTAGTTGCAGGAAGCTGTGCTGCTGCTCGACAGTCACCGAGCGCGGGTCCGGGGCGTGGTCACGCAGTTCCGAGGACGGCTCGTCCACGGCAAAGGTCAGCACGGCGCGGACCTCGCTGTTCTTCGGGAAGGCGTCGGTGTAGTCCGGCTCGATG
>NZ_JAYGII010000090.1:0-1444 GCF_034931365.1 Natronospira elongata | reverse complement strand
AAAGGCCGGGCCGGTGTTGGCTTGGAACAGGCGGTCTTCGCCGTTCCAGTCCCAGCCGAAGGGCGTTGGGGCGATCTGCCTGGCGACGCTGTCGGGTATCCGCAGGTGGTCGGGGTGCAGGGCTTCAAGGACCCGGTCCAGGGCTTGGGCCTGTTCCTCCGGCGGAATCCGGCGGGTGGGCTCGATATCTTCTCCCTTCAGTGCATAGGTGAACTCCATCCCGCCCAGGTACTTGATGGCACCTTGAAGGGCAGTGCGGTGGTGGAGATAGACATGGGCGAAGCGCTTGTCGAGGAAGGAATAGGGTTCGCCGTCGTCCAGCGCTCGGTCGTCGAAGGCATTGATCAGGGCCTGGCGTACGCCCAGGGTGCGGTCCAGGGCGCTGAGCATGTCCTCGCCTTCCACCCAGACGCTGGCGTCGGGGAAGCTGCCGTCCGGTTGGGCGGCACCGCCGGTGATAAAGCGCAGCCCGTCTTCCTGGGCCTCGCTCATGATCTCGGCCAGGCCCTCCCGTTCGGCTTCTTTGTCCGGGAACCAGGTGTAGGCGTAGCGGATGGCCAGCTTGTCATGGGGGCCAGGCCCGGGGGCATAGGCATCGGCGATGTCCAGATAGCCGTTCTCGTCCAGGCGCACCAGGGGTACGGGATAGTCCATTACCGAAGCCCGGTCGTGGGTGGCGGCGATGAAGTTGTGGGCCAGGCCCAGGGCATGGCCCAGTTCGTGGGCGGTGTGCTGCAGGCGGCGCTGCATGGCCATTTCCTCGCTGGACAGCGCCAGGCCGTCCGGGCCGGCGGCGGGGCGAAAGCCCATCCAGATGTCGTGATTGACCAGTGAGCGGAAGGAATCCATCCGCACAATGGCGTGGATGATCTCGCCGGTGCGTGGATCTTTATGGGAGGGGCCAACGGAGGGGCCCCGCTCGCGCCGATGTACCCAGTGGATCATGTTGTAGCGAATGTCCATGGGATCGGCGTCCTCGGGCAGGTCCTTTATCCGCAGGGCATTCTTGAAGCCGGCCGCTTCGAACATGTCATTAAACCAGAGGCTGCCCTCGATGAAGGTGCTGCGATAGGGCTCGGGAATGGCCGGGTCCATGTAGAAGACGATGGGCTCTTCGGGTTCAACCAGCTCACCATCCAGATAGGCCTCCTTGTCGGAAGGTACCAGGCGCCAGCGCCATAGCCAGCGCTGGCGGTAGTCGCTGTCATGGCCCTGGGCGAAGTCGAAAAAGACATGAGGGAAGATACCTGCTCGCGGGTGGAATTCCCGGGGCTGGTAGTCATTGTCAGGCAGCCGCAGGAAGCTGTGCTGCTGCTCGAAGGTTACCGAGCGCGGGTCGGGGGCGTGGTCACGCAGTGCCGAGGATGGCTCGTCGACGGCAAAAGTGAGCACGGCGCGGATCTCGCTGTTCTTCGGGAAGGCTGCGGTGTAATCCGGCTCGATA
>NZ_JAYGII010000089.1:0-1451 GCF_034931365.1 Natronospira elongata | reverse complement strand
GAACCTCAAGAACGTGATGTGCCGCAGCCTGATCAGCGTCGATTGGCAGGGCTATGTCTACGACTGCGACTTCAACCAGATGCTGGACATGGGCCTGGGGGGCCGGCGCACTCACCTGTCCGAGCTGCTGGATAGGGAGCTGCAAGGCAATCCCATTCGGGTGGCCGGGCATTGTTATGGCTGTACCGCCGGCCAGGGCTCCAGTTGCGGCGGGGCATTGAGCGAGGCTGAGGGAGAGGCCACCGCCGGCGGCTTCAAACTGGCGAAACAGGCCTGATCACGCTTAACATGGTGGCTTCCAAACCGGAGGAGCCACCATGTTCAAGGCATCACCCGATAGCATTCGCCGCTGGCTGCCGCGTGCGGGCTGGCTGTTGCTGGGGTTGGGGCTGCTGGCACTGCTTCTGCTGGCCGTGGCGGGCCCTGCCTACCGCCTGGAGTTGCTGGAGCTGGGCGAGGCCTTCGGCCTGTTCCGCTATGCCGCCTATATCGGCATCTTCACGGCGCTCATGGCCCTGGCGCCGCTGGGCCTGGCCCTGTATCTGGGTGGTGCCCGTCGCGCGGTGGTGCTGAGCCTGGTGGCCCTGCTGGCGGGCGCGCTCAGTGTGGCCATCCCCTACGGCTGGCGCGCCCAGGCCCAGTCCGTGCCCCCCATTCACGACATCACGACCGACACCGACGACCCGCCGGCCTTCCGCGCGATCGCGCCCCTGCGCGAGGATGCGCCCAATCCGGTGGCATATCCGGGCGAGGAGACCGCCGAACAGCAGCGGCAGGCCTATCCCGATCTGGAAACCCTGATGCTGGCGGTGGACCCGGAGACGGCCATGGACGCCTCGGTTACCGTGGCCCATGCCATGGGCTGGGAGCTGGTGGCCGTGGATGCCGCGGAAGGCCGCCTGGAAGGCACCGCCACCACGCGCTGGTTCGGCTTCGAGGACGATGTGGTCATACGTATCCAGGCCACTGGCGAGGGCAGTGCACTGGATATCCGCTCCAAGTCCCGGGTTGGCCGCTCGGATGTGGGCACCAACGCTGCCCGCATCCGCGAGTTCCGGGAGCGGCTACTGGATCTGCTCGGCGAGAACGGCTGACACGAAACCACCACCTGCGTTGAGGGGGAATGCGCGGATGGATCCGCGCCTGCAGCGGGGCATTGGAAAGGCCGGGACGCACCCGCCTGCCCCCGCAGCTTGCCCTCCATCAATTCATTTCGATATTATTGGAAATATGAAAATAACAGACGCCACCGAAGCCCTGTCCGCCCTGGCCCAACCCAGCCGCCTGAGCGTTTTCCGCTGGCTGGTACGCCAATACCCGGCCCGGGTGGCGGCCGGTGAGATCGGGCAGGCACTGGACATCGCCCCGGCCACCCTCTCCTTTCACCTGGCCACCCTGGAACGAGCTGGCCTCCTCCAGCACCAGCGCGAGGGTCGCAGCCGTCTGTACCT
>NZ_JAYGII010000088.1:0-1496 GCF_034931365.1 Natronospira elongata | reverse complement strand
TTAGTCCCCGCTGCCCGGATATTGTGAGCACGGGCATCCAGTTCCTTTCGTATGGAACCTCCGCCACCGCTCATTATCTGGCTGCGTTTGGACTCGATCATGTAGAGCGAACCGTTGCGGCCGGTGATGAGAGCGATCTGCATGGGCTTGGTCCCGCCATTGCTGACCAGAATCACCTCGTCACTGACCTTGTCGATTTGCTTGCTGAGTCCACGGTGGATGTCGTGGGCGTGGGCCATGCCGCGCAACACGTCCTGATTTCTGAAGCCACGGTCCCACAGGATTTGATGAGGATGCTTTATCCACTCCTGTTCAGTCGCCTGGGGCGATGCCAGCCAGTGGATCTTGTCCTCGGGCTTTGCAAGATCCAGCAGCACGGGCAAATTGGCGACACCGTTGCCGGTTGCAATGCAGATGAAGTCCTTGGCCATTGGCGTTGCGCCCCCTTGATCGCTATCCCGCATGATCAGACAGTCTATCCAATCAACCCGGCTTTCCGCTGCAGGAGCTTTCCTGCAAGCTTGCAGCCCCGCCACGATTGGCCCCGAACTGCTTCAATGCGCGCTATCGCGTCCGCGGGCGCGAACGATTGGGTTCTGTCTGCCGGAGGGCTGTGCATGAAAAAGCTATTGACCCTGCCGGGTACCTGGACGGTGCCCGTGGTACTGCTTGGCCTGATTGGGCTCGATGCGGCCACCAAGCTGCTGGCCCTGTACTGGCTGGCCGGTGAGCCCTTTCCCATGCCGATCATCAACGGCGTGGCCTGGCATTACATGGAGACGGGCCTGGGCCTGCTGGGTGCTTTCGTTCCGGAATCATGGCGTGGGCCGGCGCATGTGGCGCTGGCCGCGGGCTGCTGTCTGGGTATCGCCTCGGGACTGTATGCGGAGATGGTTGAGAGGAGCCCGCTCACGCTGCCGGCCACCATGCTCCTGGCGACCTGTCTCTCCAACTGGGGCGAGTACTTCGCCAGCGGGGTGGTGACCCGTTTCATTGTCATCACGCCGCCTTCCGGCGATGGTGTGATGGTCAATATTGGTATCCTTGCGGGGGTGTTGGGCCTTGCACTGCTGGTGGCGGTATCCATTCACGAGTCAGTCGCCAGGGCACTGCGCGCCCGGGCCGCCAGGTAGTCGAAACATGGTGCCTGAAGCATTTCAGGTTCAGGCCAGATAAAGGGGGAACAGCATGAAGGAAAAGCCGGGCAATCGATTCAATCGCTGGGAGAAGTCGCAAGACGCAACAGGGAAACTGGCAGTACCGTCCTGGGCCCGTGACCGTCGCCCGGGCGACTGGATCGAGGCGGTCTCGATCGAGAAGGTGCCTGGCCGGGTCAGGGATCTTTTCCGTGCTCATCCGGACCGGGATGAGCTGGAGCTTGGGGTTTTCTTTGACGATACCCGGCCCGGGGTGGTCGACCTGCTCGTCGGCCCCTTTGCGGAAATGGCCCTGCCCTACGACCATGTTCATCACGATGCCGATTTCCCGGGGCAATC
>NZ_JAYGII010000087.1:0-1497 GCF_034931365.1 Natronospira elongata | reverse complement strand
AAAGGGATCGAGCACGAACTTGGTCAGGTTCACCGAACCGAGCAAACAAGAACCATAGGGCGGAAGCGGCTGCTCGCCGCACTGCCCGGTAACCAAGCCGTTGAAGATCACCGTATTGTGGTCTTCCTGGGTGGTGTCGTAGACCGCTTCCCGGCCAACATACTCGATGGACTGGATGCGGCTGGCAAAGCGCTGGTTCTTGCGCAGCACCTTGTCGCTGACCCACTCCTCGTAGCGTTCACGCTTCTTCGGGAGCAGGAAACCGATTTCCTGCATGAAGATTTCCCGGGATTGACCATCAATGATCAACTCATAATCACTGCGGCACTGGTATTCACAGCTTCCACCATTGCCATCCGGGAGATACCGTGCGCTGGCCTTGCGGCGCTGGCGGATGCGGCAGAACACACCGAAGTTGGCCAGCAGTTGCTGAACATCCTTGAGCAGAGCAGGCTCGCTGGATGCCAGCCGCACCGAGCAGCTCTGACTGTTACTGGACACATTGACCGTGCCATCACACTGGAACAAGGCCTGAAGATAGGCCCGCACACAGTCTTCCGAGCCCCGCCAGACCACTTCCGGAACCTGGAGCTTGGAGTCTTTCGTAAAGCCGTAATGCTCCAGCACCCGCGCCAGCAATACGGAACGCAGGAAGACCATGTTGCGATCCGCAACAGGTACCGGTTTAACCTGGTATTCACGCGATGTCTCTGCCACATTCCGGATCAGGGCATTGACATAGTGGCCAACCTGATCGGCCAGGGCGCGTTCTTCACCCCAGAAGTTGATTACCGCGGCCATCTGCTCCTTGCCACGGTTGGTGATCTGACCATCACCCGTGATCAGCCCCAGCAGGATACCCAGCTCCTTCGAACCTTCCCGACCGAACTGCCCCTTGCCCGACTGAATCAGGAGACGGTCATCCTCGCGCAGCTCCTTGAGCGGCAACTTGCCGCGCTCGGTGTAGAAATCATGCCATTCGGTGGCCTTGATCTGGTAACCATCTTCCGTGGTCACACGCCAGACATCCGCATCCCGGGCGGTCATGAAGGCCGGAACGGCCGGGCGGGTTTCCACGCCTCGCTTCTTCTGGCCGAGGGCGCGACGGTCCACGGACACTTCAAGCGCCTCACCGGACTGGTAGAGATCGCCGATGCGCACCATGCCATGCTGGGTATGCAGACGGGTATCCGCCGTCACACAGGGGTTGGTGGCGCGGATCTCTTCGTCGAACCAGTTGTTGTTCTGCTCGTTGACCTTGTCGATGAGGATGAAGCCCGGCTCGGCATAGTCGTAGGTGGAGTTCATGATCATGTCCCACAGGCGCCGGGCAGGGATGGTCTTGTAGATCTTGCAGGCCACCAGATTGGAGTCGTTGCAGACATAACCGTCACGCAGGGGCCATTCCCGCCAGATGACCTGCTCGGGATCGTTGACGTCGATCTCGTCAACCTCGACTTCCTTTTCGGTGACCGGGAAGGCGAGCTTCCATTCGGT
>NZ_JAYGII010000086.1:0-1519 GCF_034931365.1 Natronospira elongata | reverse complement strand
GGACGAGTTTTCGGGCGTCGGCGTCCAGTTCGGCTTGCAGCATGGCTTTTAATTGGGCGTCGCGGTTTTGTTCGACGATGAAGACGGTGTCGTGCTCGTCGATGAAGCGGCGGATCTCGTCGGTGAAGGGGAAGGCGCGGATGCGGCAGTAGTCGAATTCGCTGCCCTTCTCTTTCAGGTTGTGGCGCGCTTCCTTTATCGCCAGATCGCAGGAGCCGAGGCTGATGATGCCGGCCTTGACGGGTTTGCTGCGGGCGTAGTCGATGTAGGGGGCCGGGACGTGGTCTTTGGCGGTGTCGAACTTGCGCCGGATGCGATCGAGCACGCGCTGGTATTCGGAAGCGTCTTCGGTGTAGGTGCCGTGTTCGGAGTGGCCGGAGCCGCGGGTGAAGTAGGCGCCCTTGGGGTGCACGCCGGGCAGGCTGCGATAAGGGACACCGTCACGGTCCGGGTCCTGGTAGCGGCCGAAACGGCCTTCCAGTTTGTCTAGATCGCCGGCGGAGAGGACCTTGCCGCGATCCGGGCGGTAGCTCTCGTTCCACTTCAGTTCGGGGACCATCCATTCGTTCATGCCGATGTCGAGATCCGAGACCACGAAGACCGGGGTCTGGAAATGCTCGGCCAGGTCGAAGCTTCTGATGGCGAAGTCAAAGGCCTCGCGGGGGTCGGCCGGGTAGAGGCAGATGTGGCGGGTGTCGCCGTGACCGGCGTAGGCGCATTCATTGATGTCGGACTGCTGGGTGCGGGTGGGCATGCCCGTTGAGGGGCCCACGCGCTGGATGTCGAAGATCACGGCCGGGATCTCGGTGTAATAGCCGAAGCTGATGAACTCGTTCATCAGGCTGATGCCGGGGCCGGAGGTGGCGGTGAAGGCGCGGGCGCCCATCCAGCCGGCGCCGAGCACCATGCCGCAGGCGGCCAGCTCGTCCTCGGCCTGGATGATCTTGTACTGGGGTTGGCCCTGGTCGTCGTGGCGGTGCTTGGCGCAGAAGCTGGTGAAG
The DNA here is from genome assembly GCF_034931365.1 of Natronospira elongata. Lineage (NCBI taxonomy): Bacteria > Pseudomonadati > Pseudomonadota > Gammaproteobacteria > Natronospirales > Natronospiraceae > Natronospira > Natronospira elongata. Next base: position 518 of record NZ_JAYGII010000086.1, on the reverse strand, counting down.
GCGTCCATGACGCTGGTGGACGGGGTGATGGGATACCAGGCGGCCACATTGGCGCCGGCGAGCATGGCGCCCAGGGCGGCGGTGGTGTTGCCGTCGACGATGACATGGCCTTTGGTCATGTCGGCCTTTCTGACATGCAGGGGCAGCGGGCAGTCGTAGTGTTTCTTGGCGTAGTCGTAGCCGATCTCGACGGCTTCCATATTGGGGCCGACGAGCTTGGCCTTTTTCTCGCCGAAGGTTTCCTTCAGGAGCTGCTCGATGATTTCCAGATCCAGGTCCAGCAGAGCCGCGAGCGAGCCCACATAGGCCACATTCTTCATCAGGATGCGGGTGCGGGGCTCGACGAAGTGGTGGTTGATCATCTCCGCCAGGGGCACGCCGATGACGGTGATGTCGTCGCGGGTGATCTCGCGGGTACGCGGCCAGGTGCTGTCGTAGAAGAGGTAGCCGCCGGGGGCGATCTCGGCGTGGTCCTTGGCGAAGGTCTCGGCGTTCATGGCGACCATGAAGTGGACCTG
>NZ_JAYGII010000085.1:0-1519 GCF_034931365.1 Natronospira elongata | reverse complement strand
AAGGTCCACTTCATGGTGGCCATGAACGCCGAGACCTTCGCCAAGGACCAGGCCGAGATCGCCCCCGGCGGCTACCTCTTCTACGACAGCACCTGGCCCCGAAAGCGGGAAATCACCCGCGACGACATCACCGTCATCGGCGTGCCCCTGGCCGAAATGATCAACCACCACTTCGTCGAGCCCCGCACCCGCATCCTGATGAAGAACGTCGCCTATGTGGGCGCGCTGGCGGCCCTGCTGGATCTCGACCTGGACATCATCGAGCAACTGCTCAAGGAAACCTTCGGCGAGAAAAAGGCCAAGCTCGTCGAGCCCAACATGGAAGCCGTCCACATCGGCCATGACTACGCCAGAAAGCACTACGACTGCCCGCTGCCCCTGCATGTGAAAAAGGCCGACATGACAAAAGGCCATGTCATCGTCGACGGCAACACCACCGCTGCCCTGGGCGCCATGCTCGCCGGCGCCAATGTCGCCGCCTGGTATCCCATCACCCCCTCCACCAGCGTCATGGACGCCTTCGTCAGCTTCTGCGGCAAATATCGCCACGACGACAAGGGCCACCCCCAGTACAAAATCATCCAGGCCGAAGACGAACTGGCCGCCTGCGGCATGGTCATGGGCGCCGGCTGGATGGGCGCGCGTGCCTTCACCGCCACCTCCGGGCCCGGCATCAGCCTGATGAACGAGTTCTTGAGCTTCGGCTATTACACCGAGATCCCGGCCGTGATCTTCGACATTCAGCGCGTGGGCCCCTCCACCGGCATGCCCACCCGCACCCAGCAGTCCGATATCAACGAATGCGCCTACGCCGGCCACGGCGACACCCGCCATATCTGCCTCTACCCGGCGGACCCGGCCGAGGCCTTCGAATTCGCCATCAAGAGTTTTGATCTGGCCGAGCGCTTCCAGACCCCGGTGTTCTTCGTCTCCGATCTCGACATCGGCATGAATGAATGGATGGTCCCCGAACTGACCTGGGACGAGAACTACCAGCCCGACCGGGGCAAGGTCCTCTCCGCCGACGACCTGGAAAAGTTGGAAACCCGCTTCGGCCGTTACCAGGACCCGGACCGCGACGGCATTCCCTGGCGCACCCTGCCCGGCGTACATCCCAAGGGCGCCTACTTCACCCGGGGCTCCGGCCACGACGAACACGCCACCTACACCGAAGACGCCGCCGGCTACCAGCGCGTCCTCGACCGCCTGCGCCGCAAGTTCGACACCGCCAGGAAATTCGTCCCGGCCCCCTACATCGACTACGCCCGCAGCAAACCCGTCAAGGCCGGCATCATCAGCCTCGGCTCCTGCGACCTGGCCGTGAAGGAAGCAAGACATAACTTGAAAGGGAAGGGCACCGAATTCGACTACTGCCGCATCCGCGCCTTCCCCTTCACCGACGACATCCGCCAGTTCATCAATGAACACGACACCATCTTCGTCATCGAACAAAACCGCGACGCCCAACTAAAAGCCATGCTGCAGGCCGAACTGGATGCCGACGCCCGCAAACTCGTCT
>NZ_JAYGII010000084.1:0-1528 GCF_034931365.1 Natronospira elongata | reverse complement strand
GCTACGGGCAAGCAATGCACAAATGCGTCTGGAACGTATTTGAACTGCAAGCGCCAGCTTGCAGGCCCGAAGGGCGGAGGCCATGGATGGCCGGAGTCACGCAGAAGCAGGCGTTCTCAGCGTCAACTGTGCACGCGCAAGGGTTCATCAGAGGTTCCCTTAATCACCCTTGCGCATGGTCCGGCCCTCGCGGGCGCGGCGGCGCCGGACCTCCTTCGGATCCGCTTTCAGTGGGCGATAAATCTCCACCCGATCCCCTTCCCGCAAAACCTGCTCCTCGCCCACCAGGCGGCCGAAAATCCCCAGACGGTTCTCACCGCCCAGGGATATCTCAGGAAACTGATCCAGGATGCCGGACTGCTCCACCGCCTGACGCGCAGTGGTCCCGGCCGCCACGATGACCGTGATCACCTGCTGACGATCCGGCCGGGCGTAGGCCACCTCCACCCGAATGCCCTGCTTGCTGGCGTCAGCCCCGGCCATGAACCTGATGGGCCCGCCTGACGAAGGCATCCACGAGGGAATTGGCAATCTGATGAAAGACCGGTCCCAGCACGGCCGACAGCACCCCGCTGGAGACCTCGAAACTCATGTCCAGCTTCACCTTGCTGGCATCCTCGCGCAGGGCTTCAAAGCGCCACTCGCCTTCCAGATGCCGAAAGGGACCGTCCACCAGGCGAATATCAATGAGCTGCCCCGGCTCCATGCTGTTGCGGGTGGTAAAGGAGCGATGAATGCCGCCCTTCGCCAGGGTCAGGCTGGCGGTCAGCTCATGCTCCTCCCGGCTGAGAACCTTCGCATCCCGGCACCAGGGCAGGAACTGCGGATAGGACTCAATATCATTCACCAGCTCGAACATGGCCTGCGCCGAGAAAGGCACCAGAGCTTCCCGCTGTACCTTGCGCATGCCTGAATCAGGCCTCCCGGCCGGCGAGAAGCATCATGGCCACCTCCACTTCCTCTTCACCCAGGAAGCGATCAAACACGCCCAGGGCATGCAGGAAGGCGATGATCACCGCCAGCGGCGCCACAAAGCGGATGAAGAACAGCCACAACTTATAGGCGGTGCCCACACCCATATTGAGCTCTTCGGCGCTGGAGGCCCGGGACATGACCCAACCGGCGAAGATGGCGATCAGCATGCCGCCAAGGGGCAGCAGGATGTTATCCGCCAGCGTCTCGACGTTGTCGAAGACGGTACCGGCCAGGAAGGTAATCTCGGACCACAGGTTGAAACTCAACACCGTGCCGATACCCAGCACCCAGATGATGCCACCCACGGCCAGGGCCGCCGCGGCACGGCTGATTCCGCGGTTCTCCACCACCCAGGCCACGGCCGGCTCCATCAGACTGATGGAGGATGTCCAGGCCGCCACCACCAGAAGCAGGAAGAACAGCGTGCCAAACAGGTAACCACCCGGCATTTCACCGAAGGCAATGGGCAGGGAATGGAAGACCAGACCGGCACCTTCGGCGGGATCAATCCCCCAGGCAAACACCACCGGGAAGATCGCCAGCCCCGCGAGCA
>NZ_JAYGII010000083.1:0-1607 GCF_034931365.1 Natronospira elongata | reverse complement strand
GCTCTTTGGGGAGGTCACCTGTGCTGTGCCTGCTCGATACCGATACGGATCCCGAAGCGCAGAGGCGTCACCGAACTTTACGCATGCCCCACTAGCGCCCGAGCTTGGCCTTGAGAGCCAGTGCCAGGGCGCTTTCGGGTTCCTTGTTGCCGCCCTTGCCGCCACTCTTGCCGCGGCCACGGCCCCGCTGGGGCTTGTCGGCGGCCTTGCCGTGGGCACCGGGCTTGTCATTGCCGGCGCCGGCATCGGATTTCATGCTCAGGCCGATGCGCTTGCGGTCAACGTCCACTTCCATCACCCGAACCTGGACGATGTCTCCCGGCTTGACCACATCCCGCGGATCCTTGACGAAGCGGTCGGCCAGTTGGGAGATGTGCACCAGGCCGTCCTGGTGGACGCCCACATCCACGAAGGCCCCGAAGTTGGTGACATTGGTCACCACGCCTTCGAGCTTCATGCCTTCTTCCAGATCGCTGATCTTCTCCACCCCTTCCCGGTACTGCACCGTGCGGAAGGCCGGGCGCGGGTCCCGACCGGGTTTTTCCAGTTCGGCAAGGATGTCCTTGACCGTGGGCAGGCCGAACTGCTCGTCGGTGAATGCACTCGGGTCCAATGTTTTCAGGGTGCTTTCGTCGCCAATCAGTTGTCCGAGTTCACGGCCGGTCTTTTCCCGGATTCGTTCCACCACCGGATAGGCTTCCGGGTGTACTGCCGAGGCATCCAGTGGCTGTTCGCCCCGGATGCGCAGAAAGCCCGCGGCCTGCTCAAAGGCCTTGTCGCCAAAGCGATAGATCTTTTTCAATTGGCTGCGGTTGGAAAAGGGGCCGTGCTCGTCCCGGTGCCGGACCAGGTTCTCGGCCAGGCTGCTGCTCAGTCCCGACACCCGGCTGAGCAAGGCCGCCGAGGCGGTATTGGCATCCACACCCACCGCGTTGACGCAGTCTTCAACCACCGCTTCCAGGCTGCGCCCCAGTTTCACCTGGCTGACGTCATGCTGGTATTGGCCCACGCCAATGGATTTGGGCTCGATCTTGACCAGTTCGGCCAGCGGATCCTGGACCCGGCGGGCGATGGACACCGCCCCGCGCAGGGACACGTCCAGGTCGGGAAATTCCCGCGCCGCGGTTTCCGAGGCGGAATAGACGGATGCGCCGGCCTCGGAGACCACCAGGTACTGCACCCGGCCCATGCCCTTGCGGTTCAGCAGTTCCCGGATCAATCGTTCCGTTTCCCGGGAGGCGGTCCCGTTGCCGATGGCAATCAGGGCCACTCCGTGTTTTTCCACCAGGGCAGCAAGCACTTCCAGCGCTTGCTGCCACTGCTTCTGCGGGGGATGGGGATAGATGGTGGCGGTATCCAGCAGCTTGCCGGTGGCGTCCACCACCGCCAGTTTGGAGCCGGTGCGCAGCCCGGGGTCCAGGCCCAGCACCGTCTTCTGTCCCGCCGGGGCCGCCAGCAGGAGGTCGCGCAGATTGTTCGCGAAAACCTGGATGGCCTCTTCCTCGGCCTGCTCCCGAATCCAGTTGGTGAGTTCGGTTTCCAGGCGGACCAGGATTTTCACCCGGCCGGTGAAGCGCACTGCGTCCGCCAGCCAGTCATCCGCGGCC
>NZ_JAYGII010000082.1:0-1833 GCF_034931365.1 Natronospira elongata | reverse complement strand
CGCAGCACGGGCAAAATTGGAGCGTAGTGGAAATTTTGTCCCAGTGCCTGCGATTGTTAGGCATGCTAGAATAAACTGCTTTGTTGATTTTTAAATGATTGAATTTTTTCATTGATGTGCAACTTATTATCCGCTTTGTCGAAAGCTGTTTTGCTCATAAAGGCAACCAGCCTCTCAAGATCAGATACTTCTTTAATTTTAAGAAATTCTTTCGTCTTATTAACATAAACCAAAGCAATTTTATGCCTTTTTAAAAGCTCTATTGCGTTGCTCAATGTCCCCGTACTCTTTGTATCCCAAACCATAAATCCGTAATCGCAGTCTTCTGCCATTCTTAAATCTTTTGCGGTAAAAAAAGCCCTTGTTCCTGGAGTCGAGGTCGTTTCTATTTTCTCGACAGGCCAGTTCCCGAGATTATTTCGTGGACTTTCGCCAGAGCAGTACACAAGAACAGATTTCATATTCTTAGAGAGAAGATATTCTTGGATGGAGCTATCAACGCCACTTGCATCACCGACAATAACTTGATAGCCAGAATCAACAATATTGTTGATTCTAGATTGAACATTATCATCTAATTTTTTGATTCCCATGGAACCAGATATAAATACTTTGTGCATTACCTTTTCCTGGTTACCGTTGCCACGTAGATATTTCTCACTTTACTGTAGCTGCGCAAAACTGTTGTAGCGGCTTCCAGAGAAGACCCTGTATCAAAGAGATCGTCAATAATTAGCACATCGTATTGCCCCTCAGGTAATACATCATAAACCGTGAATGCATTAATAAGTGCAGAAACCTTTTCTTCTCTTGTCCCCAAATCCTTCATTGGCGCTGTAGATCCAGTTTTCACAAGCAGGTTCTCATAGCAAGGAATGCCTGCTAGTCGTGCATACTCTCTTGCTATTTCAGTGACAGGCTGCCTGTTTCTAGCTGTTGAGGCTGGCATAGGCACAACTAAACCTGCTGTAGAAAATGCGTCGCCAAATGAAGCGTGCAACTGGTTTGCTATTATTGAAACTTGGGGAATAGTCTGACCGGTACTTTAACTGAAAAAGTGCCTCACCGGCTTCTGGTCGGACGGTGTCGAATTGCATATGGCCATATTCATTCGGCCCGATAGGGGTGCTGCTTAGCGTATGTTTATCAAGTGAGTACCCGAGGGTCCACACACCCTCAATCTGCTTAATATTTACGTCCATTAACCCTCCTTACTTCGGTGCTCAGATCGCCTAACGAAAAGAACCAGCCGCGCGAGGTACGAGCGTCGGCTGCGTTGCCTTGTTGAGAAATGCAAGCACTAAGACCTTATGCTCCTGGGTGATTAGGATCCGCACCAATCAACCTCCACTCGTTTCTCGGGCGGAGAAGGTGTTCTTCCGAAAATCCATGAGCACTCATTGCTTCCGCACATAAAACCAGCGGCCAGGCCTACTTCACCCACCTCTCGGACAACGCGTACTGCTGTATCATCACGCAAATAGATTCTTGTCTCATACCGTCCTGTAGGAACAACAACTGGAAGCGGGAAAAGCCCTAAGAAAACACCAAAACCAGCCCATGAGACTCCACCCTTATAGCTCAAAACAGTGCACGCGCCCTTATCGGATAGGCCATCCGGCGTTCCCCACAATCGCACTATATCCCCCTTACTGTACCCATCATCAGGGACCCTCCAGCCAAGCCTCCCCCTTTCGTCCCTGAGCGCAACCTGATCGAACTCATACTCATGCTTACCGTAAGTCCCCACCGCTAGTCCTGCGCACCCTTGGAGAAAGACCAAAACTCCCACCAGAAGAGCAACATAACCCCTTTTCATAATCCCCTCTTCTC
>NZ_JAYGII010000081.1:0-1871 GCF_034931365.1 Natronospira elongata | reverse complement strand
GCGGCACAGTCGCGGACGCCGATGTGGATGACATCCAGGTCAACTGTGAAGATTTGACCTACTCCGTCGGCGGCGAAGTGAGCGGTTTGAACGGCTCCACCGCTGTGCTCGAGCTGAATAGTGATGAGACGCTTTCTCTCGATGATGACGGGCCGTTTGCCTTCAATACCGAGCTTGGTCATGGGGAAGACTATACCGTCGCAGTCGAGAGCCACCCAGATGAAATGGTTTGCGAGCTGGATAACGAAACCGGCACGATTGACATGGCCGACGTCGATGACGTCATGGTGACCTGCGAGGCGCTGAATGTCGGTGCCTCGAGCAAACGCAATTCCGTGGTGTTGGACTGGGATCGAGCCGGTGATGTCGATATCCTGTTTTCCACCGATCCCGAGTGCGACTGGAGCAACGTCACGTCCTGCGATAACGGTGGTATGATCCCGGCTGCTTCCGGTGGCGAGCACACGCTGACCGTGGAAGACGATGGTTTGCAGGCTGATACAGTCTATGCCTTCGTCAAGCAGGTCGGTGGTGGGCTTTCTGCCCCAGCCTACGCGACCCCGATGACCTACGAGCTGTCTGGAACTGTCAACGATACCGCGATTAGTGGCGGTGTGTTGTATGTGGGCGGTGATTTTGAAAGCTATGGTCCCCGTACTGGCGGCATGGCAATGTACCGTTTGGACAAAGCCACTGCAGAAATGACCGGTCCCAAGATGGATGTTTCATCGGACGACTCCAACGGTATAGTCTACGCCGTCGTGGAAGACCCGAATGGCGGTTGGTTTGTTGGTGGCGCATTTGACACGATTCAGGGCGAACCACGGGAAAACCTGGCTCGCTTGAATGCGGACGGCAGCCTGGATCAAGACTGGGATGTTCCCGCACCCGGTTCTTTTGTGTTCGCAATGGCAGTGAGTGACGACCGCCTTTATGTTGGTGGTAGTTTCGATAGTCTGGCCGGAGATAGTGACTACCAGCATGTCGGAGCTCTGGAGCTGGATGGCAGCCTCGACACGGCTTTCGACGCATCAGAGATTACCAATACGGTCCGGTCCATGGTTCTCGATGGTGATGACCTCTATCTTGGCGGGCATTTCACGGACAATGTGACAGCTTTGAATGCCGGAGATGGAAGCCCCATCGATCTCTTCGATGCCTCCACTGACGGGCCCGTCTGGCATGTGAGTCGCCATGATGATCGTCTCTTCGTCGGCGGGCTTTTTGGCCAGGCGAATGGTGAGGCTAGATCCGGTCTGGCTGCATTCGAGGTATTGGACGGTATACTCGATGATTTTGATGCAGATATATCGGGAATGGCTGTCACGAGTGTCATTGGCGACGGCGATGATCTGATTATCGGCGGCTGGTTCGAGGAGGTTGGCGGCGCCGAACGTGAGGCCGTGGCGCGGGTAGATCAGGATACTGGCGCGGTCAGGGATGACTGGTCCGTCGACATGCCGGAAGGCGCAATCATTTATGATCTTGCGCTGCACGATGGCATGCTTTACATCGCCGGTGAAAACTTTTCCTACATTGGCGATGAGAGATTGACTAACTTCGCCCGGGTGGAAGCCGGAAGCGGTGAACCGGATGGAGATTGGAATCCCGTTGCAGTGGGACTTAGAGGCCACGAGTTCCTGATCAGTGGCGAGACCATGTTGGCCTTCGGCAATGTGGATTACATGGGCGGTTACGATCGTCCGCGGCTTGCCTCCTTCTCGCTGGTGGACTTCGGACTGACGGACTGGAATCCCGTGATCAATGATGGGGAAGTGCGGACGATTGCACCGGAAGGAAGCACTGTCTATGTAGGAGGCAGCTTCAGCCAGGCCAATGGCGTTGATGTGGGTAACGCTGTTGCATTTACC
>NZ_JAYGII010000080.1:0-1871 GCF_034931365.1 Natronospira elongata | reverse complement strand
ACGGCACCGTCGCGGACGCCGATGTGGATGACATCCAGGTCAACTGTGAGGATTTGACCTACTCCGTCGGTGGCGAAGTGAGCGGTTTGAACGGCTCCACCGTTGTGCTCGATCTGAATAGTGATGAGACGCTTTCTCTCGATGATGATGGGCCGTTTGCATTCGATGCAGAGCTTGGTCATGGGGAAGACTATACCGTCGCAGTCGAAAGCCACCCAGATGAAATGGTTTGCGAGCTGGATAACGAAACCGGCACGATTGACATGGCTGACGTCGATGACGTCATGGTGACCTGCGAGGCGCTGGATGTCGGTGCATCGAGTAAACGCAATTCCGTAGTGTTGGACTGGGACCGAGCTGGTGATGTCGATATCCTGTATTCCACCGATCCCGAGTGCGACTGGAATAACGTCACATCCTGCGATGATGGTGACATGATTCCGGGTGCTTCCGGTGGCGAGCACACGTTGACAGTGGAGGACGATGGTTTGCAGGCTGATACCGTCTATACCTTCGTCAAGCAGGTCGGTGGTGGGCTCTCTGCCCCTGCCTACGCGACCCCGATGGCCTACGAGCTTTCTGGAACTGTCAATGATACCGAGATTAGTGGCGGTGTGTTGTATGTGGGCGGTGATTTTGAAAGCTATGGCCCCCACACTGGCGGCATGGCAATGTACCGGTTGGATAAACCAACTGCCGAGCTGACCGGTCCCAAGCTGGACCTGGCTGGGGGCTCGATTGGCGGAGCAGTATTCGCCGTGGCGGAAGATCCAAACGGCGGCTGGTTTATCGGTGGGGCGTTCGACACGGTCCAGGGTGAGCCGAGGGAGAACCTCGCTCGCTTGAATGTTGACGGCAGCCTCGATCATGACTGGGACGTTCCGGCGCCCGGTTCCTTTGTCTTTGCCATGACAGTGAGTGATGACCGGCTTTATGTTGGCGGCAGTTTCGCTAGTCTGGCCGGAGATAGTGACTACCAGCATCTTGGCGCGCTTGAGCTGGATGGCAGCCTCGACACTGCCTTCGATTCGTCAACAATTACAGGCATAGTCCGGTCCATGGTTCTCGATGGGGATGAGCTTTATATCGGCGGTCAATTTTCTGGCAATGTGAAGGCTGTTGACGCTGGAGATGGCAGCACCGTCGATGACTTCGATGTCTCCACTGACGGCGCTGTCTGGCACGTGAGTCGCCATGATGATCGTCTCTTCGTCGGAGGGCTTTTTGACCAGGCGAATGGCCAGGATCGATCCGGCCTGGCGGCATTCGACGTATCGGACGGTGCTTTGGATGACTTCGATGCCGATATATCCGGGAGTGGAGCCATCAGTGTTATCAGTGACGGTGATGACCTGATTATCGCCGGCTGGTTCGAGGAGGTTGGCGGCGCCGAACGTGAGGCCGTGGCGCGGGTCGATCAGGATACTGGCGCGGTCAGGGATGACTGGTCGGTCGACATGCCGGAAGGCGCGATCATTTATGATCTTGCCCTGCACGATGGCATGCTTTACATCGCCGGTGAAAACTTTTCCTACATTGGCGATGAGAGATTGACCAACTTTGCCCGGGTCGAAGCCGGAAGCGGTGAACCGGATGCATATTGGAATCCCGTTGCAGTGGGAGGCAGAGGCCACGAGTTCCTGATCAGTGACGAGACCATGTTGGCCTTCGGCAATGTGGATTACATGGGCGGTTATGATCGTCCGCGGCTTGCCTCCTTCTCGCTGGTGGACTTCGGTCTGACGGACTGGAATCCCGTGATCAATGATGGGGAAGTGCGGACGATTGCACCGGAAGGGAGCACTGTTTATGTAGGGGGTAGCTTCAGCCAGGCCAATGACGTTGATGTGGGTAACGCTGTTGCATTCACT
>NZ_JAYGII010000079.1:0-2357 GCF_034931365.1 Natronospira elongata | reverse complement strand
TCCCACATGGGTTTCGAGGCCTGGGTCACGATTGCCGTGCTTGCGCTGCTGCTGGGCTTGCTGGTTTTCAGCCGCCTGGCGGTGGATGTGTTGTTTGTGGCAGCCCTGGCGGCACTGCTGGTTTTTGGGGTGATCGGGCCGGACCAGGCCCTGGCGGGCTTTGCCAATGAGGGCCTGGCCACAGTGGCGGTGCTCTATGTGGTGGTGGCGGGGCTTCGCGATACCGGTGCGACCCAGTGGATTGCGGCCCGGGTGTTGGGCCGGCCGCGCTCGGCGGTGGGCAGCCAGGCCCGGGTGACGTTGCCGGTGGCGGCTTTCTCGGCCTTTCTCAACAACACCCCGGTGGTGGCGATGATGATTCCCACCATCAGCGAATGGGCGCGCAAGTTCGGTCTGTCCCGTTCCCGCTTGCTGATGCCTCTGAGCTATGCCGCCATTCTCGGTGGCAGCTGCACCCTGATCGGGACCAGCACGACCCTGATCGTCAACGGCTATCTATTGCGGACCGAGGGTGAGCGGGGCCTGGGCTTCTTCGAGATCGCCTGGGTGGGGCTGCCGGTCGCCGTGGCGGGTTTGCTGCTGATGCTGCTGTTTGGGCGCTGGCTGTTTCCGGAGCGCGAATCCATCAGCCGGCAGGTGGAAAATCCCCGTGAGTACAGCGTGGAGATGCTGGTACGCGCCGATGGGCCCCTGGTGGGCCAGACGGTGGAAGAGGCCGGGCTGCGGCATCTGGCGGGCTCCTATCTGGTGGAAATCGAGCGCCGGGGGGAACTCATTCCGGCCGTCTCGCCGAGCGAGCGCCTGCAGGCGGACGACCGGCTGGTGTTCGTGGGGGTGCCGGATGCGGTGGTGGAGCTGCAGAAGATCCGTGGCCTGGTGCCGGCGACCAATCAGGTCTTCAAGCTGGATGGGCCGCGCAGCCAGCGGACCATGGTGGAGGCGGTGGTCTCCGAGTCCTGCCCCCTGGTGGGCCAGACGATTCGGGACGGGCGTTTCCGTAATCGCTATGGGGCGGTGGTGATTGCAGTGGCCCGGGAGGGGCGGCGGCTGAAGGCCAAGCCCGGCGATATCCGATTGCGCCCCGGCGACAGTCTCTTTCTCGAAACCCGGCCGGGCTTTGCCGAGCAGTATGGCTATTCCCGGGATTTTTATCTGGTCAGCCAGCTCAACGATTCCAGCCCGCCCCGACATGAACATGCCCTGCCGGCGGGTCTGTTGTTGGCGGGCATGGTGCTGCTGGCGACCACTGGTTTGCTGAGCATCTTTCAGGCTGCCTTGCTGGCTGCATTGGGTATGCTTGCATTCCGTTGCACCACGGCCTCCAATGCCCGCCGCCAGGTGGACTGGCAGGTTCTGATTGTCATTGGCGCAGCCTTTGGTATTGGCGGAGCCTTGCATGAAACCGGCGTAGCGGAAAGCTTTGCCGCATCCATGGTGGGCCTGATCGGCAGTAACCCCTGGCTGACACTGGCAGTTATCTATGTAATCACGGCCTTGTTCAGTGCATTGATTACAAACAATGCGGCGGCCGTTCTCATGATTCCCGTGGCTTTGTCAGCCGCCCAATCACTCGATGTCAATTTCCTCCCCTTCGCGATCACCCTCATGATCGCCGCCTCGGCAAGCTTCATGACCCCCATGGGCTACCAGACCAACCTGATGGTCTATGGGCCGGGGGGCTATCAGTTCAACGACTACATCAAGGCCGGCCTGCCCATGACCCTCGTGACCGGCCTCGTGGCGGTGGGGATAATCCCGTTGGTCTGGGGTTTTTAATGGCGGCCTCGCGCCAAGATGCTGAGACGCTGAGAAGGATAAAATTCAAAGGATTGCCTCGCGCAAGGAACGCCAAGGGACGCAAAGGAAGGCGGGGGAATGTTCGGGCGGCCTGGCGTGGATCCCGGGAATCGCGGAATTGGGTGGCGTCGGGCTGGCGTGGCCAGCGGTTCGGGAGCACAATGAATACATTGATTACATGTATTCATTAGGAGGCTCCCATGCCGACCACCGTTCGCCTCAGCCCAGAGGCCGAGAATCGCCTTAACCGGCTCGCAAAGGCTACCGGGCGCAGTAAGGCGTTTTATCTTCGCCGGCTGGTCGAAGACCATCTCGACGACCTCGAAGACATCTATCTCGCCGAGCAGCGTCTCGAGGAGCTGCGTGCTGGTCGTAGTCATACCGTAAAGGCTGAGGATGTCTGGGGTGATTTGGCAGATTGAGTTTGAGCAAGCCGCTGCCAGGGAATTCAGAAAGCTTGACCCACAGACTCAGCGGCGAATCCGAGACTACCTGAAGAACCGTGTCCTTGCGGTGGACGATCCGCGGTCGAAGGGCAAGGCTCTCAAGGGGTCGATGCA
>NZ_JAYGII010000078.1:0-2451 GCF_034931365.1 Natronospira elongata | reverse complement strand
TGCGTTCACCGGCTTGTCCGGTGCAACGCATTGTTATGCAAGATTTTAATTGAATTGCTTATTTGTAAGTTAGCGATCATGCAAGCACCACTTCCTTTCGACCTTGGGAGCAGTACCTAACCACACCAGAAGGGCTTTCAAGTTTTAAGGTGCCAGCTTCAAGTAAAACATTATTTACCCCCTGTAGACGGAGCTCCTTGTCTTGAATTTCATCTTTTTCACATTGCCCAACATAAAAGCGAAACTCTTTCTGGTAGCTAAATTTAGAGTCTTTGACTGTAAGTGAACGATCTAATGGATTATCAGAGTACTGAACCAAGCCATAACGAACCTTATCGCCGCTTGCCTGACCAACTAAATTGGCATAAGTGATAATATGTTTAGCAGGCAAGACAACAAAATAAGTCCCGAACTCTTCTAGCATCCTTTCTAATGATTGTTCAAACTCATTATGCGGCCCTATCACACACCAAGATTGCAACCACGAATCTTGCTGCTCATGCGCTGGGTATATTAAGACGCTTTTAGCATTTTCAATGTCGATTGGCTCACCATTTCTAACCAAGTTTGGCATTTGGTCTCCCCGCTCCGTGTCCCAGTACCCTAGACAGGATTCACTTCTGTCTCCCCTTCCTACATCTTCACGCTTTCTGAAGTAGTGAGGAGTTCGAAAGAAAGAGCAACCATCTTTGAATGCCAAATAATGCTTTTCTTCACTGAAAAACTTAATCAAGGCTACAGCCTGCTGTGAGTTATCTGCAGTGCTAGTCAATTAGTTTTAATCTCCAGTTCTGCTCAGAATTGGCCTTCCAACGTCTTAATGTTCGGTAAAGGACAATAATTTTGCATAACGCAAAGCTGAGCGGCGGGCTTGGAGCGGAGCGGAAAGCCCGTCCGGCGCAGGCCCGACCAGGGCCGGAGCGAACTCGAGCGACTGGTTAGGAAGTCTAGTACTCATCACCCCAATCCAGGATCCAGCGGCCCGCTTCATACAATACCTCGGCAAACTGACCGCACTCCAAGCAATGAGTCCAAAAAAGGCTACCATCGCGTACAAAAAGCGCAGAGAAGTGCGTGTCTACTGTATATTCAGAAAATACGGCCTCAATTTCATCGTCCTTCAGACTTGAGGCAATGAGAATCTTGTAATCCTGGCCCGCCTCCGTTTCAGCCAGCCCTACCTCCCAACGCAAAGCCTCAGATGCATTACCGGGTGACATTTCAACGCGAAACATCGCCCCCTGCTCCGCCAATTCTTGACACTGGGAAGACGAGAACACGCCGTCAGATCCACAGGTAAAAATAGCGACTTTTTCAAACTCAGATCTCAGCGTATCAACCGAATGACCAAGATATTCCGTATCGGTAGGCGCAACCTGCTCAGTCACCCACCACGCCTTATCTGGCGCATCGACCGCTGCAAGAATGAAAGCCAGAGAAAGTAAGAGCCTCATAATTCGACTTCCTAACGCCGAGCTGAGCGGCGGGTTTGTAGCGGAGCGGAAAACCCGTCCGGCGGAGGCCCGGCCAGGGCCGGAGCGAACTCGAGCGACTGGTTAGCGCTCACGCGACACTCCACGCATGTTGTCAATCGGCTGCAATCTGTCAATCAAATACTCCTCCAGAGCAGATGCTTCAAATGGAGTTTCAGCTGGCACTGCGACACTCCAAACATACCTAGGCTTCCTTATCCAATTCCCCCAGTGCTTAATGGAGCATGACCTGCCCTCCCCATAGACAAAATATGAGGATAGTCGCCCCCCGATGCTACTGTTATGAGAAGCTTTGCCAATATAAGCAACATCAAGCTCTGAGTTGAAAATTGCATAGACACCAGCATCATGGCAATTGGGCCATGTCTGCGGCCAATGTAATCCGCATTCGGAACCCGGGGAGCCGGCCGGGGGGAAGAGGTCATAAAGTTCCCCAAACAAAAATTTCTGCATCGACGGGTGGCGGAACTTCTCTGAATACTCCCGAATAGCATTGAGAAGTTCCTCGTAACCTGTCATTGCTTACCCCCTTCGCGCTAACGCCGAGCTGAGCGGCGGGTTTGTAGCGGAGCGGAAAACCCGTCCGGCGCAGGCCCGACCAGGGCCGGAGCGAACTCGAGCGACTTGTTAAGTGTTTTCATGCGAGCCTCGTTTACGAAAATAGCCGAAAACTGATAGCCAGACGAACACGAATGAAACGGGCCAAGCAAATATACTGAGCCACCCCCACCACTTGTAACCGAGAGAAAACGCATCAAATGCCGCCACGAAAATGTTTAGAAACATGGCGAGCAGGCCATAACCGATTATGAAGTTCTCCCAAGGGTGTATTCCGGATACAACCTGGACCTCATCCTCTGGACTTGGGCCAAATACAATCAACAAACCGAAGGCGCATACGACGCCGGTAGTTGTGAACAGAGCAAAAACCTTTGACTCAGATATCTCCATAACACTT
>NZ_JAYGII010000077.1:0-2603 GCF_034931365.1 Natronospira elongata | reverse complement strand
AGGCGGGCAAGCATGATAGCCCGCACCTGATGGGCGGGTAGTGGCCTGCCGGTACCGCTGCTCAGGTGGCGGACCAGATTCTTCTGGAGCTCGCCCGAGTGTGCCGGGTCGATGTAGCTGGTGGCGAGTGGCCCATAGCCGGTAGTGACGCCGTATATCCTGCGCTTATCTGCTACCAATTGAAGCAGAAAGTCGTGGCAGCGTTCGACCTGTTGAAGACTGTCTGTGCTCAGCTGAAGTGGAGCATCTTCTTCAATGATTCGACGAAACAGGGACAGGGTCAGGCGACCATCAAGAACGATTGGCGTCGATGAGGTGCTGATCGGGACTGTGACGGGTTGCAGTTCGGTATTCAATGCCAATCCTCAAGTTTTCCCATGGAATTACGTGGCAGGGCCGGGCCAGTCCGGATGGACGTGGGCCTTTCCACGGCCGGCAGAGTCTGTCGAATCCACTCCATGAACTGATCTTCATCAATTTGGGCTTGCCTAGAAACGATGAATGCTTTCAGTCTGCCCTGCCGATCCGGGCGAACCACCGCTTCGGTGACAGATGGATGTTGGGCAATCTTGGCGGCAACATGGTCGGGACTTACATTGATGCCGCCCACCTGGATCGCACCATCCTTGCGACCACGGGGCAGAAAAAGCCATTCGGATATCCCGAACCATTCAAGCCTGTCGGGCAAGGTGTACTTTTTTTCCTCGCCTGTTGTCGTGTGCCGGTCCAGCAGTGTCTCGCCTTCTCGTTTCCACCATGGGAACAGTGAGAAGGGGTCCTCGGGAGAATGCCGCATGCCGATGCCGGCCGTCTCGGTTGCGCCGTAAATTTCCCAGAGTCTACTCAGGCCGAGGTGCGTGAGGCCTTTCCAGGTATTGCTGTCGATCGGCCCGGTTGATGTAACGCCCTCGATGTCGGTCGGGAACTGACTTGTACTGGCCAGGATGTACTGCCAGCGCAAGGGGAAGGCAATGATCATGTCGCCGGGCAGCAGGCCACCGCTCAATGCCCGCTCCGCGTCATGCTCGACCAGGCAGGGTATGCCAAGCCGTTGTGGCAGAAGCGCACCGAAAAGGCAGCCGTAAACATGGTGTCGGGGCACGGTGCAGATGATGCGTTTGCGGCCTTCCAGGCTGGCGGCCAGGTGATCGACTTCTCGCCACAGATGCTGCCAGCTGTGGGCGTGCTCGGTTGGTCTGCCGGTGCTCCCCGAGCTCATGAAGCGCAGCCCGCTGGTGCCAATCTGACCGTTACCCCCGGCGCCCAGGGCCTGGGTGACCAGATTGGTCCAATCCTGAAGCGTTCGCCGTTTTAGCAGGTAATCCTCAAGCCCTGTCTCGTCGAGGGCGAACAGCCGGTTTACGTGGCCGGCAGCGGTCATCAGCTCCAGGGAGTCAAGTCCAAGAGGCGCTTCGGTGAGAGACTGCTTGTCTTCCCATGTCTCGATGGGGAAATCCAGGGATGAGCGATGCCGGAGGACGGACAGCGTTTCTCGGAGCAGGCAGCGAATGATATCGCTGATCGCCCGTTCGTTCAGGCCAGGCGGATGCTGGTCTTGGTGAGAGGACTGATTCATGCCGATCCCTTCCAGTAGGAAATGACGCCGCCCCGGCGGGGCGGCGTGCGCCGAAGCGGATTAAATCCGTTTGACGAAGACCCAGTAGGTGTCACCGGAGATCGCCTTTTTCATGTGCACCTTTACCTTTGTCGGCTGCATCTTGTAGTCGAAGACGTATTCAAACAGCGTGTTGAGTTCACCTTTGGCCACGCCTTCGCGGAACTTGCCGGCGAACTCCGGGCGGTCCGTGCAGGGCGCCACGTCACGGAAGAAGTTCTTTCCCTTTACCTCCTCGGGATTGCGCCCGGTGATCTCACCTTCGGTGCTGTTGTAGTGGAGGATGTTGCCGTTTTTATCGAGCTGAATCGCGCCAAAGGCGAGGTCATCCAGTTCGTTTTCGTTCATGCGTGACAGGGTGTTTTCGATGTCATCGGAGCCGAAGCGTAGCTGTTCCATCGGAATATCCTTTGTTATGTAAAGAAAAGGGCGCCCCCCGAGTGCTCGAGGGTTATGCGAAGTGTACAGGTATTGTAACGAAATGGAATAGTTGTTTGGCCTGGGCGACAGGCGGTGGCGCCGGACAGACAAAAGGGCTTATTCCGGACAAATTGGGGTGTTGTTAAGGGGGGGGGGAGCGGGTGAGTTTCTGGCACGACTGGCCGAACCGCCCGCCGCCCAGCCTCCCGGACAGGGCCTCTGTCAGGATGCGTGGGACAGGGGTGCGAACCCCACGCTGTCACACGAAGCGCATGGGGGCAGAGTGATGGGAATCTGCCCTAATGGGTCGTCGGCCAGTCCGTGTCGTCCTGTTCGCAGGCGATCAGGTATTCCTCGAGTTGGCGTCGTTCCACCGGGCCGCTGAGACTGCCGGGTAGCAGTTCATAGAGGGCGGCGGCGATGGCGGCATCCCGCGAGGTATTCTTGGAATGGATGACGCGGTCGAACAGCTCAGGCGGCAATTTGTGTTTGACCCCGAGGGCTGCGGCGGCTTCTTTTCGGATCGAGCACTTCCAGTTTCCACGCATGACAGCCTCCTCCGTGTTGG
>NZ_JAYGII010000076.1:0-2763 GCF_034931365.1 Natronospira elongata | reverse complement strand
ATGGCTCGCGTTATGACTACAGGGAGATGCCTTGGACACTTTCAAAACTATAGTTGCGGGCTTTTCCGTGTACGTTTTTGGCCAGATGGCTATTCGTCTGGTCTTGGACCCAGTGGTCAAATTCAAAGAGAAGCTTGGAGAGTTATCGTCTCTCCTGATCAAAGAGCATCAGCGGCTACAGGAAATGAATGTTGAGCCCGAAACACAATACGATTTGGTGGTATTTTGCAGTGAAATTCTGGCCTGCAAGCGTTCAGTTCCTTGTTATTCCTTCGTTGCTCGGGTGCTTAGGCTTCCACAAGAAAGGTCCGTAATTGAGGCATGTGAAGCCCTTCACTGGATTGCAAAAGCTAGAATGACTGGGCCAAGGCTTGACGACCAGAGGTCGATGGCTCAGATCGAAATGATCGAAAAACTGAGACTAATCGGTGATAGCCTGGGGATTTACACCGGAGTGGCCAAGTCATAACCATACGGTCAACCGGACGCCAAAAGCGTACCGCTTTTGGTTCCCTCCGCTCCGCTCCGGCGCCGGTTACCTCAGCGTTATCTGTACTAGGGGGAGCAAAGAGTGAGGGTGTTGGTTTTTCCGTTTTTGGCTGTAGCCTTATCAGGCTGTCTCGGCCTGTCAGCCAGCTACAAGAATCATGTTGGTGGCTATGTCGTGGACTCTGATGGGCACCCAATTCCAGGCGCTCTAGTTGAATTCTACGGGGTGGAGCGTCAAACAGACTCTTCTGGATGTTTTTTCTTCGGTGGTCACCTTGGTGTTCCGGGCTTTACTTTGAAGGTCTCAAAAGACGGCTATGATTCGTATCGGGGCGGTGCGGAATTCGATCACTATGAGGTAACCGTCACGCTGCAGAAGGAAGGTAGTGGAACGGGTAGTAAGGCGGAATGGCGGCGGCTTAGGGAGGAGGAGCTCAATGAGAAGCCAAGCTGCGTCCGGTAGACAGATAACCATGCCTTGCAGCCGACAGCAGCTCCGCTGCGCTCCGCCGCTGCTGGCTGAAGGCAGGCGTTAGGCTCACAGAATAAACCATCCAAGTGGCATAGGAGTTAACCTAAAAGGATGTCTTATAAACAAGATAGTAAAGAAAAGTCACGTGAGGAATTGTGGCGCCACGCAATATCAGTGGTGACAGTAGATAGAAAATTCTCTCGAGTACTCAACCCTGAATATTTGGCGACACTTTGGAACTATGCATGGGATGATGTTCTATCTCATGTTCTTGATGTATCAAAAGAACGCCATCGTATTGCAGAATATTTTGACAATTGGGCAGAGTATTCTGAATCTTGCTATAGTCAGAAATCCCCCAAGGATCTCCGAATAGCATATTTTTCTGGACCTGAACCCGAAAACGATCTCCGTATCCTTCTTTCATTAGGGGTTCGAATTGAAAACGTTTGGGCTTTTGAGGCAGACAAAGATGCTTACAGCAAAGCTTTGGAGAAAGCACGGAAAAACTTTCCTTCTTTAAAAATATTTCCTGGATCTTTGGGAGATTTCTTTAAAACAAACCACCTCACGTTTGACATAATTTATCTTGATTTTACAGGATCTCTGGTTGCAAGGAGTCTCAAAACGCTGTCAGTTCTCCATGCTACTTTTGATGAGCAAGCACTTTCAGATTTAAGCGTATTGGTAGTTAACTCATGCGAGCCTGACGCTACACAAGATAATTGTGACTTTTTGTCAGCCTACTATTTTTTTCAACCAATGGTTGAATGCTCTGTTTATGGAGAGTTGCCGCATCAAGTAGATAATAAGATTTTTTCTTGGTTTAGCGAATCAGCATCAGCACACGGATATGAACCAAAACATTTATCACGAATGGCATCTAATAATATGCGTGGTGTTTACTCTGCTTTCGCTACAAGTTACCCACTTTACTACTCAAATTTCATTAGTCCCGCTCTAAGATTTTTAAGAAATGGATCGCTTCGAAAGCAATTGTTCAGCTCCGATAAAGCCACCCAAAAAGAAGCGTTTGACCGAATGGGCGATGCTTCATCTATACTGTCTTCACTTATGCCTGATTCAGAGTTAAATGATGAGCATATAATCAGCGGAGATCGTATTTTTAATGCAGACAGCTTCCCATTCTGGAACTTCATAGACTCACTGCAATCGATGGGGGGAGCGTTAGGTCAATACTGGTTTAACGAGTTTTCTAAGTCGAAAGATGGGGCGTCAGTTCTTGACGCAGCCAAATTTAGGGAGTCATTATCAGAAACTCTCTTTGGCTATGATGGGTTGCTGTCAGATAACATAAAAAAAGAAATTAGGCGAGTTAATTCGGCGATTCCAGATGCTCGTGGTGGCTTGTTTTGTGACGTTCCAATGGCTCACCTATGGCTGGAGTTAAGCTTGAATCAACTAGGCGCACCTTATCACTCTAATATAAATAATCACAAGAGATGGACTTATAAGGCTAAGGTTAGACAAATGCATTTGGATGCATTTACCTTTGATCGATGTCGAAGTATGTATGACTACTTGCCGATGGTGGATATGTATGGAGACGTCCTTGAGAACCTTCTTCCTCAGCTAATTATTCGTTGTTGTATTGATTCCATTGGAAAGCAGATTCGATGGCCGCTTCCTAACCTTTATTATGGTTCAAATATTGCGTGCATTAATGATGGTGTTAAAGGGGCAGACTTTGGTGAGCTGGAAGCGAGAGTTGAAATATAAGCCTAACAAGGTGCTGCTACGGAAAATTTACTCGCTGGCGCTCCTAAATTTCCGCAGAGCAC
>NZ_JAYGII010000075.1:0-3337 GCF_034931365.1 Natronospira elongata | reverse complement strand
CAGGCGCTTTTCCAGCCAGGCCACGAAGCGGCCCACCCGGGTGAAGGCGGTACCATCGGTGGCGATCTCGTGGGCGTCGTAGATCAGCGGCCGACGACGACAGGCCAGCCAGGTCCAGGGCAGGGCCTGGATGTCATGGGCATGATAGACATCCCCCCGCAGGCGGCGAAGGGCCCACCAGAAACGGCCAATGGCCGGCAGCAGGCGCAGCACGCGCAAGGCCACCGCCCAGTAGCCGGGACGGGCATTCATCAGCGACCAGGGTTTGGGCCGGGGCACTGTGACGCAATCAAAGCCGGCCGGATGCCGCCAGCGACCGCGCTCGTCCTCGTGCCAGCTCGCCCCCACCACGGTGACGCGCGCACCGGCCCCGGCCAGGGTCGCCGCTGCCCGCACCACCCGGGCGTCATGGCGCAGGCTGCCCCACAGGCCCATCACCACGTGGTGCCCCGCCAGCCCGCTCATGTCATCTCCCGGTAAATCGACAACAACACATCCTCCTGGGCCTCCCAGCTCAGCGACTCGCGGGCACGGCGGGCATTGGCCCGCCAACGGGCCTGCCGGGCCGGGTCCGCCAGCATCTCTTGCAGGGCGGCCACCAGCGCCCCGGGCTTTTCGGGGTCAAAGACCAGCCCCAGCTCATGACCGCGAACCACCGCCCGGATCTCGGGAAAATCGCTGGCCACCACCGGCAGCCCGGCCATGACGTACTCGAACAGCTTGTTGGAATCGGTACTGAAGTGATTCAGGCAGGTATTGCGAATGGGCTGGACACCGATGTCGGCAGAGGCGGTGTAGTCCAGCAATTGATCCAGGGCCACGGTGGGCACGAAGCGCACCCGGTCCTCGACATCCAGCTCCGCCGCCCGGCCCTTGAGCTCGCCTTCCAGGCGCCCGCCGCCGATGAACACGAAATAGGCCGCCGGCACCTCGGCCGCGGCCGTCACCAGGTCCTCCAGCCCCCGACCCGGCTGCAGGCCGCCCTGGTAAACGAAGATCGGCCAGTCCGGGCCAAGATCCAGTTCCCGGCGCAGACGCTCAGTCTTGTCCAGGGCCACATACCGGGGCCGGTTCTGCAGAACCCGCGGGCGGGGCACGCCATAGGCCCGGGCAAAGAAACGCGCCCGGGTCTCGGTGGTGGTGATACAGGCATCGGCTTTCGGCATCAGGCGTTTCTCGATCAGCCCGATCCAGCGGCGGATATGGCGATACCCCTCCCGGTCGGTGCTGATCTCATGGGCGTCATACACCAACCGCGCCCGCGACAGCCGCGCCGCCAGCCAGCCCACCACCAGGGTATTGGCATCATGGGCGTGCACCACATGGGGCCGGGTCCCAAGGAGTGCGAACAGAAGCAATGTGTGGGTATAGAGGCGAAACAGCACCGACAGAAACTGCCTGAAACGGCCCAGGCGCTTGGCCGGCCCGCCCCCACCAGGGCCATTGGCCGCCGCCTCGCGCCGGGCGGCATTGAGGCGCGCCTCCTGGCGGCGCTTGGCGGGAATCAGCATCACCGGCGAGCGCAGCACCCGGCGTACCCGCACCCCGCCCGCCATCACCTCCCGGCGCTCGGTCACCCCGGGCGTATGCAGGGCACAGACGGTCACCTCGTAACCGGCCGCCGTCAGGGTCTGCGCCTCCTTGAGCACCCGCGCATCCGTCTCGAAGGTGTTCCACACCACCATGCCGACCCGCTTCAAGGCCTTCTCCCCATGCCCAAGATTCCAGAAAAGCGTGCTGCGGATTATACAGCCCCCCAACCACCCCATGATGCGGCCGGACACCCAACCGAGGAATCCGCCTACAAACCCATGCGAATCCTCTGACAGCTCCAGACTTGCCCACCCAGAACCCTCGTGGCATTAATTCTGAGTCCAACACGAGAAACGGGGAGGGGAAATGACCGTCCGAATGCAAACAGGCCGCGCCTGGCTGGCGGCTGTACTGCTTGCCGCATCACCCATGGTCGCAGCGGCTTCTTTTGAATCCGCCCAGACCCATTTCTGCGAGGCTTGCACATATGCCGAGCGCGCCGCCGCCCACGCCAGGCAACACTACATGCCGGCGCTGTACTGCCAATCAAAACAGGGCAGCGAAGCCGTGCCGGCAAGCGCCGATGAGGTCGAGGAGGCCGCCCGCTGCTGGTCAGAACCGCGATACAAGAAGGTAATCCTGGCCAACCCGGACAGCCGTCAATTGTTCGCGGTTACCTTGCGTTGGGCCCGCAAACCGGGGGACGGTGTCAGGCCTGTCTCGGAACAGCTGGAGATCCCGGCTGCCTGGCAGTCGGCTTACCGAGGGGTCCTGAAGGAATACAGCCAATACCGCGCTGCCCTGGCCGCTATCGAAGAGGCGCTGGCCAGCCTGGTAAAGGCCAACACCCCGGGTGCGGCCCATCTTGCCTCCGGCAGCCACGAGGACCTGATCCCTGACGGCTTCGAGTCGAAACTGGCTCCATCAATCAGAACTACCGACAGCGAAGCCTGCCCCGCAGGCACCGTCCTTGATGCCGTCCAAAGCCCCGTCGGCCGTCAACTGATGGAAGCCACGAAACGGGTCGGTGAACCGATTCTCACCGACAGGATTCGACGGGTCACCACCGTGAAGCGGACCCATTTCGGTGCCTCCGTGGCAGGAGCACATTCAGAGCTGAGCATGGAGAAACGAATCCAGGCAGGCCCGGACCACTCGATCCCCACCGGTGTTCGCATTCCCTTCTTCACAAGCGAGAACGGTACCGCCTCGATTGAGGATCCCGATTATCTTCAAATCGACTTCGGCTTCACCTGGTCGCTGGACCTGCAAGCCCTGCTCCAGGACCAGCGTTATAACCTGGCCGAAAGCCGTATTCTCGGACAGGACGGCTTGCTGGCCCGCAACAGCACGATCGAAGTCGACAATGAGTGCGCCCTGGATCGCCTGCGCAGGCTGGCGCAAAGCGCCACCTTCAGCCACATTCTCGACCCGGTCAGCGGCGTCCGCTTTGCAGCACCTGATTCAGACTAATAATTCAGGGAGTTAAGAGAAATAGCCAGGCAAGGATGTCCGCTTTTATGACCGCTTCCCGCCAACCGAACCGGCCTGTTCATTATTCTCGCCGGTTCAATTTTCTTGAACAAGGCGCATTATTGAACACGTCATCCCGGAATACGCGGGAGCGGCGTTCCGGACCGGGTGGCCAGAAGGCAGTCTGTCAGGACGGCGCGACCGTTCATACGGAAAATTTCCGTATCGAAAAAACTTTCCCTACAATTGGTAGGTGCCTGCAGGCCACCTGCAGGTGGTCTACCCAGTAGGCCGAATGAAGACGCCTCCCGAGGGGGCGCATAGAGGAGAT
>NZ_JAYGII010000074.1:0-3887 GCF_034931365.1 Natronospira elongata | reverse complement strand
CCACGAACCAGGGCCAGGTAGCGCTTCTCCACCCGATTGGCGCGCAGGGCGGCATGCAGGCGGCGGAGCGTGGAGCGGCGCTTGGCAATGATGAGACAGCCGCTGGTCTCCCGATCCAGACGATGGGCCAGTTCCAGATAGCGGGCATCAGGCCGGGCCTGACGCAGGGCGTCAATCAGGCCGAAATGCAGGCCACTGCCGCCATGGACCGGCACCCCGGATGGCTTGTTGATGATGATCAGACGGTCGTCCTCGTAGAGGATCCGATCGCCCAGACGCGACTGCAGCCGCTCCGGCACCTTGCCGGCCCGCGTACTGCGACCGCTCACCGGCGGGATTCGCACCGAATCGCCCGCCTCCAGGCGGTAATGGGGTTTGGTGCGGCGGCGGTTGACCCGGACCTGTCCGGTTCTCAGCAGGCGGTAGATCAGGCCCTTGGGGACGCCCTTGAGGACGCGGCGCAGATAATTATCGATGCGCTGTCCGGCATCCTCTTCACCGGCTTCCAGCAGCCTTGGGCCTTCCGACATGAGTCAGCGATTCCTTAGATTGAGTATATGGGGGTGGGCTGTTATATTACCGGAGCGGTTCGTTCGCCCACAAACACGCGGCTCCGTGAGGGCCTAAAGGGCAAGACAGGATCCGGTTATCCGGACCCCAGGCGACGAATCCCAGCACGGCTTCAGAGTGCCGTGCGGCAAGGAACAGTATCGTCAGCTCTCAATGCAGAGCTATCAGGGGGAGTCGGCCGGCCCAGAATGGTCGCGGCTCCATCGTTTTCATCGCTCGACCGTTCCGGGCACGGCCCGTGGATGGACGACTCGAAAACGCGCTCCCATGCCTCGAGCATGGTCAGGAAGCGCCGAGTGATGAATGGCAGGATTTCAGGCAGCCACCACTGCTAGGAGAGATTGGCGGCGCCCTCTTCATTCCAGACCAGAAGAACCTGTCCACGACAACGGCCTTTCATGACCCTGCCAGCGGCTGGTTGAGCGCTAGTGGGATTTTTTCATGAAGAGAATGCTGATCAACGCAACTCAACCGGAAGAGTTGCGCGTGGCCATGGTGGACGGCCAGAGACTCTACGACCTCGATATCGAAGTACTGGCCCGGGAACAGAAAAAGGCCAACGTCTACAAAGGCCGAATCACCCGCGTCGAACCCAGCCTTGAAGCCGCCTTCGTCGATTTTGGCGCCCAGCGTCACGGCTTCCTCCCCTTAAAGGAAATCTCCCGCTCCTATTTCAAGGAAGGTGCGGCGGACAGCCCTGGCCGCGTCAACATCAAGGACGCGGTGGTGGAAGGCCAGGAAGTCGTGGTCCAGGTGGACAAGGAAGAACGCGGCAACAAGGGCGCCGCACTGACCACCTTCATCAGCCTGGCCGGGCGCTTCCTGGTGCTGATGCCCAACAACCCCCGCGCCGGTGGCGTATCCCGCCGGATCGAGGGCGAAGACCGGACCCAGGTGCGCGAGGCCATGCGCAATCTCAACATTCCCAATGGCATGGGCGTGATCGTGCGCACTGCCGGCGTGGGCCGGACCACCGAAGAACTGCAATGGGACCTGGATTACCTCCTCCAGGTCTGGACTGCCCTGGAGCAGGCTGCCGGCGAACGCAAGGCACCGTTCCTGATCTACCAGGAAAGCAATGTCATCATCCGCTGCATCCGGGACTACCTGCGCACGGATGTGGGCGAGATTCTGGTGGATAGCCAGGAGATCTATAAGCAGGCCCACGACTTCATGTCCCAGGTCATGCCCCATAACCTGGGCAAGCTCAAGTTCTACGACGACGAAGTCCCGCTGTTCACCCGCTACCAGATTGAAAGCCAGATTGAATCAGCTTTCACCCGCGAAGTCCGTCTGCCCTCGGGTGGCTCGGTGGTGCTGGACCATACCGAGGCCCTGACCGCCATCGACATCAACTCGGCGCGGGCGACCAAGGGCGGTGACATCGAGGAAACGGCCCTCAACACCAACCTGGAAGCCGCCGACGAGATCGCCCGTCAGCTGCGGATCCGTGACCTTGGTGGCCTGGTGGTGATCGATTTCATCGACATGGGCCCCATGAAGCACCAGAAGGAAGTGGAGAACCGCCTGCGCGAAGCGCTGAAGATGGATCGTGCCCGGGTTCAGGTTAGTCGCATCTCCCGTTTCGGGCTCCTGGAAATGTCCCGCCAACGGCTGCAGCCTTCACTGGGTGAATCCAGTCAGGAAATCTGCCCTCGATGCAAGGGTGATGGCCGAATTCGCAGTGTTGATTCCCTCGCCCTGTCCATTCTCCGCATCCTCGAAGAAGAGGCCATGAAGGAGAACACCGCCAGAGTCGTGGCACAGCTTCCGGTCGAGGTGGGCACCTTCCTGCTCAATGAAAAACGTGACCGGATCGCGGAAGTGGAACAGCGCTGCAAGGTCAACCTCGTGCTGGTGCCCGACCGCAATATGGAGACCCCGGACTACAACATCGTGCGCATGCGCCACGATGAGGTTCAGGAACTGACCCAAAGCTCGGCCAGCTACCAGCTCAAGTTCGAGGAGCCGGAAGAGATCAAGCCCCCGCAGCAGCGGGGTGAAGTCCGCCAGGTGGCCAAGGCTGAAACCCCGGCGGTGAAGAGCATTACCCCCGCGAGTCCGGCGCCCACCCCGGCCAAACCCGAGACGCCCGCGGAACCCGCCGGCCCGGGCTTGCTGGTTCGCCTCTGGCGCCTGCTGTTCGGCACCGAGGAAAGCCGACGTGACCGGCGTGAAAAGCGGGCACAACAGCGCAGTCAGCGTGGTCGCCGAAGCGGTCCCCGGCGTGGCCAGGGTGACGAGGAGCGTGGCAGAGGGCAGCGGCAAGGTGGCCGCCGTGGTCGTCGCGGACGCCGCCGTCGCGGTGATGGCCCCCGTCAGAATCAGAACAACGGCCGTCCCCAGGAAGACCGTCAGGACAAGACGCAAACTCAGTCCGGCGATTCGTCCCGTGGCCAGGGCCAACAAGGCAAGAGTCAGAGCAAGGGTCAGGGCAAAGCCCAGGACAAGTCGCAAGACAAGTCCCAGGACAGGTCACAGGGCAAGCCGCAAGACAAGGGCCCGGACAAGGCACAGGACGGCCAAGGTAGCGATGGACGCCAGGACGGTGGCGGCCGCGGCGGTCGTGGCACCCGTCGTGGACGTCGCGGTGGTCGTCGTCGTCGTGGCGGTCAGCATGGCCGCGGTCGTGATCAGCGACAGGACCAGGGTGACAATCAATCCCAGGGCCAGCAGCCTCAGGGCCAGCAGCCTCAGGGCCAGCAGCCTCAGGGCCAGCAGCCTCAGGGCCAGAAGCCTCAGGACCAGAAGCCTCAGGACCAGAAGCCTCAGGAGCCGAAGCCCCAGGAGCCGAAGCCCCAGGAGCAGAGGCCTCAGGAGCAGAGGCCTCAGGAGCAGAGGCCTCAGGAGCAGAAGTCTCAGGATCAGAAGCCCCAGGAGCCGAAGCCCCAGGAGCCGAAGCCCCAGGAGCCGAAGCCCCAGGAGCCGAAGCCCCAGGAGCAGAGGCCCCAGGAGCAGAGGCCCCAGGAGCAGAGGCCCCAGGAGCAGAAGTCCCAGGAGCAGAAGCCTCAGGCGCAAGAAAAATCACAGGGGCCCAAGCCGAGTCGGGAAGCTGACAAAAAAGCCCCCGCCCGCCAGGGCGGACGGTCTGACAGCCATGGTGATGCGCCTGCGCCCAAGCCGCAAAACAGGGCCGAAGCGAAACCCGGGCCAGATGCCGCTCACGACAAGAAGAGCGGCGCCGATGAAGAGCCCGGTCGACTGAGTTCCAAGCGGGCGGCCCGGCTGGAAGAAACCCGTCAGGTGTACGAGGAAAAACAGGAAAAGCAGACCCGTCCGCCGGCAATGGAGAGCCCCAGGCCTTCCCGTCCGGGTGA
>NZ_JAYGII010000073.1:0-4236 GCF_034931365.1 Natronospira elongata | reverse complement strand
ATAAGCTCACCGGCAATTTTGGAGCGCAGCGGAACAATTGTCCGAGTGCAGCGCCTTGTTATATTTGCATTTGTCATCAGTTCATCAATTCCCACAGGATACGATAGCAATACTTCACGACATCATGCTCGTCCTTATCCGGGTTAAGCTTGCCATGAACTAACATGTTTCGTACTTGGTAGATGATTTCTAACACTCCTGCAAAACAATGTTGTCGATTACTTGAGATATAGAGTTGATCGAGTTTGACAACATCAGCTTCGTCATTGGCATGAACCGAGCCATCCTGGTTAATTCGAGGTGATTTGATCAGATCAATTGGATTATCTTTATTTTGATAATTTACGACTGCACTTCGTAGAGAGCATGAGTTAATCCTTTCAGGCATCAGGTTCGCTCGGTCAAGCGCGTAATGCAGTAATTCCAAATCAGTTCGAAAGGCAATTCCCTCTTTGCCGGCCTTCTCAATTAACTCTTCAAATTTCTTATAAAAATGATTCCTACCACTGGTATCTTCTTTTAGTTTGTTAATGAAGTCGCGGTCGGTAGCTCCATTTGACCCTGAATGGCTATCATTCAAGTCCGAATAATGCGACATGTACCAAGAGTTACAGGCCAGCCATAGCGACATGAATGGTGAGAAATAATCTATTGCGGACTTTTCCATCCATTCCTTTTTATAATCACTTGGCATTTTTACATTCCTGCCTGTTCTTTTAGCCAGTCCATAGCGGCTTGTTCGTCTTGCTCGATAGCCATTTCAACAGCACGTTTGGCGCATTCCAGCAAGCGTTTGGATTGCTTTCGCAAGTTGAATGATTCGGTGACTTTTTGCTGGATTTCAGTTTGTTTGGACTCAGGGATAAGGGGTATAGGCAATTTTAAAAGGTCATTGTCCACTATGACTGGATATGATGTCCCTGTGTTTGGCTTTAGTGACCATTCTAAAAGTGGTTTTGAATGAAGGAAAGCAAGGAGTGTTTCTTTGTTAATTCGGCCATTTTCTCGAAGCACGGTAAATGCACCGCTCCCTACATATCCACTTTCTTCAACAATAGTTATAGCCCCTCTGTATGTCCTGACTTTCGACACGATTACGTCGTTCTTCTTCAATGCTCTTTTTGCATTGGCGGGGAGTTCCTCGCCAATAACTTCATTTGCTAAAATTTCACCGTTTGAAACATTAACGCTGCCGATTTCTACATACTGATGGATCTTCTTATCATCAATCTTAAAAGTGCTCTTGTTTTGCTTGAACTCTTCGCCAATAGTTGAATAACCATCAGAATACTGCTTAATTGCTTGCTCGATTTCCTCATACTTTGGCTGGAAGTATTCCGCATCTATGCGTTCTGCCTGTTCGGTATCGGAATAGTTTTTGACAAAGGAGAGTTGATGCTTTGGTTGCCAATGATTTAAGCCAATCTCAGTAAGAAGAAGATTCTCTGCCTTAAAAAACGCCGATCTTGAGCCGTGTTCTGACAGAACTGCTTTTTTATATGTGTTCTCAATTGTGAGCGAAAATTCCTTCGATACTTTAGGAACAAGAATTTTCTCAATTTCCCTGCAATTCAGGTTCACTTGCTCTGTTTGTCTGGAAAGATACCAAGTGGCAAGTTTGCCAATATTGCTATTCAAATAGGCAGAAAGAAACTCTGGTGAATATGCCTTCTTTAGTCGAATAAGAGCAATATTTTGATTGATGTTTGCAGGCAAATCCTCTGAGCGCACAAGGGCAGAACGACCTACTATTTTATAGGTTGCTCCAATAATCGTCATTATCAGGTCACCCTTTTGTAGCACACTGCGCTTGATTACCTCGTTGCCTTTTTGGCTGAGGCGGTGCGAAAACTCACCCGTTATTCTAAACTCTCTCAGATTATCTGTTTTCACAAACGCAACGTCATCACCATAATATGAATCAATCTTCATAGAAGGTGTATGACCAGTCATAACGGGGCGAGAGATCATTGAATGCAATGGGACTGCGCCAAATTTCAAAAGCTTATTCTGATTTAACAAATATTTTTCTTGGTAATGCTCTGCATCAAGACGAAATGTACCATCATCTTTTTTCGCCGTGGAGTAGTTCAATACTTGGCTTTGCATTCTTACCCCTCCACCCAGAACGACAGTTTTTCTTTTTCAGCCCATTCAATAAAGGCTTCTGCAATGCCATCAGGTAATTCGCCGCCGTGATTGTGCAGGTCATGGTCAACAATTAAATGGCCGTTCTTATCCAACTTGTACTGGCCATTGCCGTTTTTGACATAGATATAGTCGCCTGAATTGTCCTTACCGCCCTTCTCGGAAACAGCAAAAAATATTGGATAGTCATCAACTTTCGGGCAAAGCTTATCGTCCCATTTCTGTACAAACAAAACGCTGGTTTTGGTGCCGGTGTGGGGTTTGAAGGTGTTTCCATGCAAACCGACCACCGCAAGGATACGACCATGTTGAGCGATAAATTCCCGGATGTGTTTATCCGAGGTGTTATTAAAACGGCCTTGCGGTAGAACAATCGCCATACGACCACCGGGTTTGAGAAAATCCAGGTTTCTTTCAATAAACAGAATATCCCGCCCGACTTTGCTTTGCGCTTTACCATTGCCCTTAAAGCCGAGTTCATACTGATGCAGGATACGGCTTTCCTTGATGTCGCCAGCAAAGGGGGGATTTGCCATCAAAATATCGAAATTGAAGTTTTTGTTCTCGCCCTTGTCGCTTCTGAGTTTTTCCAGCCGGTCAAAGCCCTTGCCGTATGTATTAATCCATTTTGGGTCTTTTTCGGTTTTGTCGTTCCATCGCTCAAAATCCAGCGTATTCAAGTGCAAAACATTGGTTTCACCATCGCCTGCAATCAGATTCAAGGTACGAGCGACACGCACGGTTTTTTCGTCAAAGTCGATGCCAAACACTTTGAGCACATGCTGTTTTTCCTCGTCAGGGATTTCCGCATTGGTAAACAAATGGCCGGTGAGTTTGAAAATGGTATGTACCGGAAAACCACAGCTTCCCGATGCAGTGTCGATCATGTATTCGCCACGCTTTGGGTTAAGCATTTGGACGCACATATCAATGACGTGACGCGGAGTAAAATACTGGCCCTTTTCGCCTTTAGCCGATTTGTTGACCAAGTATTCGAAAGCTTCATCCACTACCAGCAAGTTTGAGTTAAATAGCTTTACATCCTGCAAACTGGACACGCATACCGACAAATGGCTGTCCGATAGCTCAAAAGACGAGCCTTCGGGAAATACACCGTGCCACTGGTTTTTGGCCTCGTTAAATAACTCCTGAATCTTCTTTTTTAACTCGGTGTCGGTTTGTCCGGTGTTCCTGAATTCCATGACACGGAATTTCTTGTCATTAAGTGTTTCAAGGCATTCTTTCAGCTTCTCGTAGTCGCCTCGCTCCTCCTCATCCAAATTCTGATCAAGGTGATATTCGATAATGTCCTTGTCTTTTTTGCTGCCGAATTCATCGTAGAGTTTGGTAAAAATGAGTTTGAATACTTCTTCAAATACATCCACGCCAGCATTAGCAAGAACTTCATCCTCCATTTCCAGAATGATGTCTTTCAATGACTTTCGCTCATTGGCTATTTTGTCTTTGATGATTAGATCGCGCAGGGTGAAACGTTCGCTCAGTATGTCCTTGAGCGTTTGATTCCCTTTTGGAATATCGGTGATGTCTTCAAAGTAATTCGGATCTTTACGATGGTAGTGCGATATTTTCTCGCCGTTTGTCCACACGCCAATAGGCGCACCCGTAGCGTTACAATAGGAACGAAGTTGATTTTTCCCGTCTTTGAGTTTGGGCTTTTTGAGTTCAACGACGATATAGGCGGTATCGGTGCGGTCTTTGTCAAAAATGACAATATCTGCGCTTTTCTTCTCGCGCCCAAATGTAACGGCATATTCAAAGGCAAGGCGTTTTTTCGGGTAGCCGTATTGTTCAATGAGCCTTGTAGCATATAGCTGCCTGACAACCTCTTCAGGCTTGAGCTGGATTTCTTTGTCTCTAACGATGCAATTTATGAAAGGAGTTTCTTTCCCTCTGGCTTCCTTGGTGAAAACCTGTTGCCGTAACGCTTCAATTTCCTCATCCGAGAACAGCGATAAATTGTAGTTGCTGTCCTTTAGGATGGTTTGCAGGATGTCTGTTTGTGTCATTACTTCTTATATCTCCGTTTCATAATTTCGTTCGGCTTGCGTGATGGTTGGTTTGCAAATA
>NZ_JAYGII010000072.1:0-4733 GCF_034931365.1 Natronospira elongata | reverse complement strand
CCCCCATGAGCCGAAACGACCCCACGGACTGGTACCAGCGCCACGGCAAAACCGTCGCCGAGCAATACGAGCAGCTCGACTTCCCCACCGTGCATAATTGGTTGCTCTATTTATTGCCCAAGCCAGAAGGCTCGGTCATCCTCGACATCGGTGCCGGCTCCGGCCGTGACGCGGCCTGGCTGGCCGAGCGGGGCCATGAAGTGGTCGCCGCTGAGCCCACCCGCGCCCTGCGCGAAGAAGGCCAGCGCCGACACCCCCACCCCAGAATCCGCTGGATCGACGACCGCCTCCCCGGCCTCAAGGCCACCGAACGCCTGGGCCTGCAGTTCGACATGATTCTGGTGAGCGCCGTCTGGATGCACCTGCCGGAAAACCAGCGCGCCCGCGCCTTCCGCAAGCTCACCGCCCTGCTCAAGCCCGGCGGCCTGCTGGCCATCACCCTGCGCCACGGCCCCGCCGACCCGGAACGGACCATGTACCCGGTCGGCAGCGAGGAAATCGAACGCCTGGCCCGTGCCCATGGGGCCTTCATCGAGAAACGGGAGATCGGCGTACCGGATACCGGCGGCCGCAAAGGCATCCACTGGGACCAGCTCGCCATCCGCCTGCCGGACGACGGCACCGGCGCCCTGCCGCTGATCCGTCATATCGTGCTCAACGATGCCAAGTCCTCCACCTACAAGCTGGCACTCTTGAGAACGCTCTGCCGCATCGCCGAAAGCGCCGACGGCCTGACCCGCCACAATGAGGACGACACCGTCAGCCTGCCCATGGGCCTGGTCGCGCTGGTCTGGGCCCGGCTTTACCATCCTCTGAGCAAGGGCGGCTTTCCCCAGATGCCCCACACCCGCGACGGCCGCGGCCTGGCCTTCGTCAAGGCGCCTTTTCAGGCGCTGTTGAAACACCCGGCCCTGGACCTGCGCATCGGCACCCGCTTTTCGCCGACCGACAGCCCGGCCATTCATCAGGCCCTACGCGACATCCGTGACACCATCATCAAGCAGCCGGTCCACTACACCACCTACCCCAACGGCGCCCAGGTACTTAACGCCACCCCCTTCCGCCAGCAACGCCCCCAGGCCGGCATCACCCTCGATGAGGCCTACCTCTGGCACTTCGGCGAACTCGCCGTCCCCGCCAGGCTCTGGCAGGCCCTGCAACGCTTCAGCGTCTGGATCGAGCCCGCCATCGTCACCGAATGGCAACGCCTGATCGCCGACTACAGCGAACGACAGGGCAAGCCACTGGATGAACTGGCCCTGGCCCAGGCCATGCACTGGTCCGACCCCGAGCGGGATGTCGGCCTCGCCCGACAACAGGCCCTCCAACTCATCGAAGCTGGCCACCCGCTCCACTGCGTCTGGAGCAAGAAACGCCTCACCCCCGACAATCTCGAAATCGACCACTGCTTCCCCTGGTCCGCCTGGCCCTGCGACGACTTGTGGAACCTCATGCCCGCCCACCGAAGCACCAACAACCAGAAAAGCGCCCGCCTCCCCAGCGCCGAAACCTTCCAGGCCGCCGAAGAACGCATCATCAACTGGTGGGAACAGGGATACTGCGGGGAATCGAAGCCGCTACTCACGGAGCGTTTTCACGGCGAAGCGCGGGCAACCCTGCCCACACCTGAGCCAATACGCAACGACTCCCTGATTCAGATATTCGATGCCGCCAATCTCAGGCGGATACGCTTGAGGCAGGATCAGCAGGTGCCGGAGTGGTCAATTCCGTAGGGCAAAACAAGGATTCGACGCCCAACCACCTGCCGTCGCTATCCTCATAAGGAAAAAGTAAAAGCTACAACATCACGCAACGATGCCTTTAAACACCCCCAGAACCTGCAACTCACCGGCCTGCGCATTGTCCAGGACGATGTCTTCATAGCCAGACTCAAGCGTATCGCACGCAAGAACGATACGGCTGTGCTTCCACTCACCCTCGGAATCGGCTACCTTTTCGCTGCGATAGACCTTTACGGTAAGCCCCCCAGTGTTATCTGGATCCTGAATATCACGGTGATAGGCGAGCACTACTTGGCCGTTACGAGATCCGCCCGGCTTGGCTTCGAACAAACCCAAAGAACCGTTCGGAATTCGACGGTTCATGGAATCCCCGACTACCCGCACCGCAAATAGACCCGGCCTGGCTTGATAGAAGTCAGGAAGGGCAATCCACTTCTCCACATCCTCAAGCGTCTGTTTCTCCGCAAACCCCTCGGCAAACCCGCCCGCAGCAGCCTCCAAATCGAGCAACGGCACCGCATTATCGGATTCTGAAACATCCTCCGCCGACACGACTCGAGGTCCGTCAATGTTCTCATCAGATCCTAGGGCTTCGTCTGGACCGCCAACCACGCTTGGGGATACCCCACTGTCGAGGACCTTATCACTGGCCTTGTTCAGTGCCACTGTGATCTGCTGTCGAAAATACTCTTGGGTTTCCCCATCAGCACAGTAGATAAAACACCCTTTAAGCCCCCGACTTAAAAGTACGCGGTAAGTGTTCTTTATGATCGCATCCGCACGAGCATCGGCACTTTTCGGCGCCTCATTACGGTGTTTGATGTAGCCATGCAAGGATTTATCGGTTCGCGCGCGCATTTCAGGCTGCGTAACGACACACCGATCACGAACTACGAGATCCGGACCTATGATGACGCCAACATAATCCATCTCCAGTCCCTGAACTGTATGAATACAACCAATCTGGTCAATGGATTCTGCCTTCTCGATATAGCGCCCTTCGTCATTGCTCAGATTCCACTGCATGGCGAAACCGTCTTCCGGGAATGTAATATCCCAGGCATCTGGATCCTTCTTGCTCTTCCAGTCCCAGCAATAACCGGCCACGAGTCTCGCCTTGTGGCCGGAGCGGTTCAGTAAGGCGATTCGCTCCCGAAGTTCGGACGGTGAATCCACCACCGCCAGGTCATAATCAATACCGGCGAGATCATCCTGCGCCGTATCGTGAACCCCCAATACCCGATCGAGCCAGGAAAGATAACCATCTGAACCATTACATCGAAACTGAGACTTGAGGTCAGCATGGTGGATTGTTGCTCCTAACTGCTTCGCCCAATGCTCAATCTCACCCCGCGAGCCTGCATCTTTCCAGGTAACCTGCTGGGCCTCGTCAACAAAGAAAACGACTGTCTTGGCGGCTCGAATTATATCCCGCGTCTGATTCACACCCGATTTCTGGTACTGGCCGCGTTCCACGAGCCGATGGGCCTCGTCTACCACCAGCACATCGAGCTCGCCATCTTCACTGCCGTCGTAAGACCCTGACCCCTTGAACATGTTACTGAACCGCGATTTGGTCAGGGTGCCCGTCAGCCGTCCCTCGTAAACCTGCCGTGGGGCACGGTTGGGGGTTACATAATGCACGGTCTTGTAGCGATTCGTTAGTTCAACCAGAAGGTTTATAGCCACAACTGACTTCCCGGTCCCTGGCCCGCCCTCCACGATCAGGACTTGCTTCTCGCCTTGTTGTGAAAACTCTGACACCTCGAGTGCCGCCTCATAGACGAGTTTCTGATCATCTATCATCAAAAAATCGCTTTTCCCCTTTATCAATCGTGCCAGTGAGGTCGCTAAATCTCGCGAGGGTCGGATGCGCCCCTTCTCGATCCGGTAAAGAACACGGTTTTTATCGCCGTGACGGACATGCCTCTGAATGAACTGCTGTAGACGAACCATGTCTTTCCGAAGGAAGATTGGGGCCCTATCGATGTGCGCTTGGTAATGATCATCCAGGATTCCGCTTCCATCCACGCAGTTGTGCAGATAAGCACAGGGCTCAAGTCGAATCCCATCCTCCTGTACGGTCTGATTGAAGTCCTTCAGCAGCGATGCGTAGCTCCAAGCCTGATATGAAGGGTGCGTCGTCTCGCGATGAGCACCCCCGAGAAAGGTGCGAACGATGGCGTCCTTCGCAGTAATTTCCGCCTTTTCCCACTGCTTCAACTCAACAATCACGCATGTTTCCCGTCGGCTTTCATCCAGCCCAGAGACAATCATATCCACACGCTTGGACGTCTGTGGGATTTTGTACTCAAGCGCGATACCCGCATCGCCGGGAATGGTGTCGACCTCCAGCACATTTTTCATGTACTGCAATGATTGCTCAAAAGATCGACGCTCGCTATCACTCACACTTCCGTGTCCGGAGCGTTGCAGGGCCTGGATAATGCGGTCTGAAATCACATTGCCCCTGACATCATCGAGAAATCTAATCTTGTCACTGCTGTATACCAGCATCGGCGACCCTAAATATCGGTGTATTTTTTAGAACGGCCACGAGACCGTTCCACAGGGTATTTCAGCTCGTTCTCATCAATCTTTTCCGTGACCGCGCTAGCTAGATCAATACCCAAGCGATCGGCAAGCAGTAACAGGTAGATCTGGACATCGGCCACCTCTCGACGCACCTGATTGGCAGCATTCAGATCAAGAGCATCCGAATCCTCATTACTCAGCCACTGAAAGTGTTCACTCAGCTCCCCAACCTCGCCTGATAGTGCCATAACCAGATTCTTGGGCGTGTGAAACTGGGACCAGTCACGCTCGTGTACGAATGAGGCTAACCGCTCCCGGATCTCTGGCATAAAGTTGGCATCGACTTCCATATGATCATCACTCCCATGACCCCGGAATTTCATGAAATGCTCGCTAGAAAGTAGTAGTTCAATCCCTAACTCACTCTAGCCGTGGTAAACATTTTCCCGGTGCCAC
>NZ_JAYGII010000071.1:0-5209 GCF_034931365.1 Natronospira elongata | reverse complement strand
ACCGAAAGCCGCCGCCTACGCCTCGGCCAACTCCACTACTTCGACCACCCGCGCTTCGGACTGCTGGTTAGAATCGATCGGCCGGAAAACTAAGCCAAGCGCAAGCGCTGATAGTCATCACTACGCTCAAGAAAGGACTCAGCGAACCGGGAATCCAGCTTAATCTCTTCCATCCGCATTCAAAAACCTGCATGGACGAAATAATCACCGCCGATCAGGCAGCATAATCGGGGCACCAGAACAGAACCCCTGGGTGTCGGGTGTCGGGTAGACCGACCGGTCGCCCGGCCGGTCCCCCACAGATCCGGACATGCGGAACTCCCGCATCCGGCTCCTCGAGCAGAGAGTTTACCCAGCAACAGAGGCATAACGCGACAGTCGCGCCGGTGGCAAGGGATAACGCTGCAACAATCGCTGAGCCGTCTCCCAATTCATCCGCCGTTGCGATCGACGTCCGAGCCATTTAATCCAGAGCCGTTTTACGGCATGTAACACTTGCCGCAAGGACCGACTATTGCCTATCACACCGTAGTAGGCATAGTGCCCTCGAAGCAGGCGTGATAAGCGGTCGCATTGCTCGGCAACCGGCCAGTGTCGGTGGCGCCGACACCACTGATTGACGAGTCCCAAGACACGTCGGACGCGTGTTTTAGCTGTCTTGCGCAGTATCACCGGTCGGCCCGCGCGGGAGCGCCCCCAGTAATGTGTAAAACCGAGGAAGTCGAAACTCCCGGGCCGGGGACCTGCGCGGCGGCGCGCCGCTCTGAACGGTACAAGCCGGCTCTTCTCGGGATGAAGTCGCAGGTTGTACCGATCAAGACGTTTAGCCATAACGGCCGCCACGCGTCGAGCGTCCACCTCGTTGGTGAAGCCTATGACCAAGTCGTCGGCATATCGCACGAGAAAGGCCCGCCCCTTGAGACGGGGCTGAACTTCACGGTCGAACCACTCATCAACCACGGCGTGGAGATATGCATTCGCCAAGAGGGGTGAGATCACACCCCCTTGGGGGGTCCCCTGCCGGGTGCGGTACCACTGGGCGCCTTCCATGACGCCAGCATTAAGCCATTTACCAATCAAACGACGGATTACACCGTCACTGACCCTTCGCGCGATGACCTCCCGAAGTCGGTCATGGTCCAGCGTCTCAAAAAACCGCTGAATATCCACGTCGAATACCCATCCACCACCCTGGCGCATGGCATTACGCCACAAGTAGTCCAGGGCTTGATGGGCCGAACGCCCCGGCCGGAAACCGAACGAGCAGGCCAGAAAATCCTGCTCGAAGATCGGCTCCAACAGCATCGCCACCGCCCGCTGAAGGATCTTGTCTGAGAGCGTTGGTATGCCGAGGGGACGTTTCGTGCCATCACCCTTGGGAATGTAAACACGCCGAGCCGGCGGCGCCCGATAGCGACCCGAGAGGGCCGCTTCTCGGAGTCGTTCGAGATTACCGTACAGGTCGGCCTCGAACTCCGCTGCCGTCTGGCCGTCCACGCCTACGGCACCATCCTTCCGGATCCGACGGTAGGCTTCAAGCAACCAGTCCAGATCCAAATGGTGGGCCAGCGAAGTGAAAGCACGCTCGGGATGGGAACGCGCATTACATGCTATTCGTTGTTGTCGCGTGTACACGCCTGTCGGATTCCTGTGCATCCGCCGTGTCTCCAACAACGAGCCTCTCTACCCGGCTTTCCCTTCCCTCCTGCGGGTCCACAGGGCTCATGTTCCCCGCATTCACCGGTACTATGGAAAGCTCCGACTTCCTCTACTCCGTCGCCGAGACTCCTTGTGATCGTTGCCTCAAGCTACCACCGCAGTACGCTGTTCGTTCGCTCCGTTGCCGACCGCGTACCGCCAGCAACAGCCGGGCGGTTGCATTCCGGTCCGCCTGCCGGTTCCCTATTGGTGGAGAGTAGAGGACCTCCCAGGTTCCTGGGGAACCCTCACGCATGCGTGCCCCGCTCTCAGACCCCGACGGGACATATCACCACCAGGCCATTACAGTGGCGTCGTGCTGCCTTCCACGGTTATTAGCGTGTCGGCTCCCGCGATCGAAGTTATTTCGAGGCTCAATCACGCGGCCCGCATGCTCGCTGTCTACGCTTCGCCCGGGCAGTTACCCACCCACAGACGCAAGACTCGCTTTCGGCTGGTGGCCAGCCTTTGCCGAGTGGGACTGACTACCCACCGGGTTCCTCACACATTTTCTCGGCTGCCTCCTGCCGCCGATCCCATGCGACCAGGCTTTCCTGGCGCACAATAACTAAACAAGTACAAACTAGCACACCCTGACAGCGGTCCAACTAATCAGGGCATGGACTTTCAAACTCCGCATAGCCAAGCCCTCTGGCTACAGACGCCATCACGACATAAGACTCACATTTCTTTATGGGCTTTGGGCCGACAGCAACATCGAACCCATCCGGCGCCACTCCATATCTCACCGGCGACGAAACCTCCGGAAAAGGATCGACTGTCTTAAAGACAAGTCGCCACATCAATGACTCTCTATCCCGAAAGGTTCCCTGATAAACGTAAACACTCCTTAAAGCAATTCCACCCGAACCCAACCTCTCCTCATCTATAAAAAATACAGGAACACCCTCGTCCCACACCACATCGACTTCAATTGATCTTTGGCAGCCGTAAAGAAACACCAAAATTAAAAACACTACAATCAAACCAAATAACAACTTACGTTTCTCTGCGGTCATCATCTTTGGATGCCCCCTGGGCCATAAATCATGCTCTCATATTGATTCTGTAGAATGGGGTTTTGGCGAGACTGAACCTCAATATAATTATTTATAATCATGCCCTGCTGCTCAATCCCATACTGATCAAACCTCCTCCCATCAAGTGAACACTCATACGGTTCGGAGACAGTCATATGCTCTCCAATTGCCCGGATCGGCGTTAGACGCGTCACATTCTGATACTGCCAAACATGGGTCAATTCGTGCGCAAAAAATGCCTGATCCACGAGCCCTGCCTGCGAAAAATCCGCATGGTAGTAGTCGGGGTGAACATGAATCGTATTACCAACCACAACGCCCTTCGCATCAGCAAGATCAGTGATGAGTGCAGACTTGCGCACACGCACCTTGTCCCAGTCAATCGATTCTCCGAAGACCATATCTTGAAAGTGCTCAATCTCACCTTCCGTCATTTCCCGAGGACCACCGGATTCCCCAGCCTCAGCGACCGCATAGGCCATTGCTGCAGAAATCGCCCCATTTGTGAACGCCCCCATTCAATTAAAACAACCCACTCTCTCAACTCCCCTTGCAAAGCAACTCTGAATCAAGCTCATCGAGAATCCGCATCACCTCTTCGGCAGCATCATCAAATTTTATGGCCACAACAATTCTATCATCCCAAACCATTAGATCTTGGACGAGATCACTGGACAAAACCCCTTTAATCGGAACCAATGGATTATGGCGGTTTAGGTACAGGGAAGGTGGGATTGCGCCATCGTCGGCTACCGCAAATAATGTTTGCAAGCCACTTGGTGACCTGTACGATGACACCGTAGACGGTAAACCATTAGCATCTTCTCCATATCTCGACTCATAGAATCCTACAAAGAAATAATTTTCAGCCCAATCGTAATAGTCGGCGATCGCATCGCCGTAGATCCGAATCTTTCCTTCTTTGTCACCGCACCAATCTTCGGATATACGAGCACTCAAATATTCATCATTAGCTTTTTCATTCGGTGGCACCCCCTGCTCAATCGAAATCAAGCCCACAAAATCCGACTTCGCTATAACACTCATCAAGTCTATGTCTTCTGCATAAGATGTAGGCGAAAACATCAAAATCAGACCTGAAAAAAGAGAACCGAACAGATGTCTATAATTTATTATTACCATGTCAGCACCACTCAAGACTGTCACACGCAAATTGATCAGCCCTATGTTCGAGTCTGTGGCCGCTCAGATGACC
Organism: Natronospira elongata; assembly: GCF_034931365.1. Classification (NCBI taxonomy): domain Bacteria; kingdom Pseudomonadati; phylum Pseudomonadota; class Gammaproteobacteria; order Natronospirales; family Natronospiraceae; genus Natronospira; species Natronospira elongata. The sequence goes on along the minus strand of NZ_JAYGII010000071.1, from coordinate 1,255 downwards.
GACTTCGTGCATAATCACGAACTCGGCTGACTGCCTCGAGTTTATAGGAATTCTATCTAGACTCATCATAAGCTCACCAGGCGTCGTAGCGCCTGCAAATATCGTTGCTTTATTACCACCTATACCTGCAACGCCATCAAGAAGCACAGCTCTTCCCTGACCGGAGTAGTTCAAACGGAACTCGACCGCGTCGTCATAGTTTGGGAATGTCTCGATTCCACTCACCGTCATATCTTCATTCATAGTGGCAACAGCGAATTCATTCTTGAACTCTATATCGAAGTCGCCAAGCAGTCCTTTTTCTTGCAGTCGATTTTTCGCCTGCTCGAACACAGCCTCTCGCTGGTCCGGATCCAGGATGTCATCTGGGTTTGTCCGTCTGCTTGAAAAGCCTCGTTTCTCAGCCGCCCGCCCAACCGCATAAGCAAAAGCCGCACTCACCGCCCCATTTGTGAACGATCCGCCACTCAAACTACTGGCGGTTCCACCAGCAATCACAACCACAATTGCCCGTGCCCCCTCATTGTCAATGCCGCCCGTCATGGTACCTGCCGCCGCACCAACGGCACCACCTATAAAGCCATCACGGAAGCTTCCTCCGTTCACGGTCGTCAGAGCACCACCAAGCGCCCCACTGGCCATGATATTGCCAAATGTCCCATACCCAGCTTCACCGATGGCTGCGCCTGCGGCAGCCCCCACTGTGGCCGTCGCCCCCATTAAGGCCGCCTCCTTAAGGTTGGCTCCTTGCATGTAACCGGCAGCCGCACTGGCCAGGCCCACGCAGGCGGGGCCACATACACCACCCAGTGCCGGCGCCGCAATCTGGAGTGCCCTGCCCAGGGTCGCTGAGTCCCCCGAGAAAACGGCGCCGAGTAACGCACTGGCAAAATACCCACTCGGGTCCGTATGCGAGAGCGGGTCATTACCCACATAAGTATAGCGGTTGAAGCCCTGACTGCTCTCGGGGAACTGCACGAAGGGGTCCGGGCTCAGGAAACGCCCCAGATTCGGGTCATAAACCCGGCCATTCATGTGGATCAGGCCCACCACGTCCAGGTGTTCGTGACCGGTGTAGCCGCGGGGATAGTCCGGCGGGGGGATGACAAAGCCCCCGATCATCTGAATATCCCCCTCGCCGGGCCGGCGCTCACCCCAGACACCGAAGTCCAGGCGGCTTGAGACCTGGGCACCGCTGCCGTGGCCGGTGACCGTCATCACCACCGAGCCCTGGTGGTCGTGGAGCAGATAACGG
>NZ_JAYGII010000070.1:0-5256 GCF_034931365.1 Natronospira elongata | reverse complement strand
CCGAAGCTGCCCAGGCCAAACAGCCAGCCCAGCCAGAAGGCCCGCCGCGGCCCATGCCCCCGCCACAGCCAGAAGGCCCCGGCCAGGGCCACCAGGGCAAGCGGCCAGATGCCGAAAGGTGCAAAGGCCCCCACCAGCAAGACCCCCGCTACCACACTCAGAAGTGATTCATGCCGTGGTTGTCGTGCCCATTCCAGTAGCTGCGTGATCACAATTGGTCCCGTCCGCCGCGCAAAGCGGCAATTATGTCATGCCCGAGAGCCCTGATTAAGCATCGAGAAGCTGATCATTGGACTGCCGCCAGATGCACGCGCTCATAATTTCAGCAGAAAAGAATACAAGTTTTGTGGCATATATCACAGTTTTTGTGCGATTGTCCTGTTATCGATTAAAGGGTGTCGTATCGGTTCTTGATGCTGTGCGGGGATAAGCCTTGGGCTGGCACTCACACAGCATCCGGTGGTTACGAAGCACGTTGGTGCGGCACGCATTAGGGAGGTTCTGGACGAAATGCAGAAATATTGAAGAGACTGCAATGCTGAAACCGAACCAGACGATAATACTGGCATTGATTGTTACCGTAACCGGCCTTTTTCTGGCGCTCGCTCCCCAGGTAGCAGCAGCATGTGATGTGATCGTGTGTAGTTTGTTTGGAGGGGACTTGCATTGTCTCGTTGAGATTGAAGGGGAAGTCCGTATTTGCAACTCTGCCAATAACTGTTCGTGTTGATAGGAAAGATTACGAGTTGAATGATTTCGTAACGGCTTTGGATGGTGGTGGGGCATGGACATCAGGTCCCATCACCGTTTACGCGAAAGACGTATCCTGGAGTATGTGACCATGCCTAACAGAATTCAATTCCTTCTCCTTCCGGTGTTGGCATTGGTAGCGCTTGATGCCTGGGCAGATGATGTTCCCGAAGGTTGGCAGTTGATCGAGCCCGACACCTTTGCGCAGGTCCAGGCGCTTTATGTTGCCGAAATGAACTGTGACCTCTATGTTCCGAGCGTCCAGGTCTATTCCGTCGAGGATGAACGCTTTCTCAGTGCCCGAGAAGTCGAGCTGCTGGATGCGGAATCCGCTGAATTTTTGCCAAGGCAATGGGATCGCTGTGACAAGGCTGTCAGCCTGTCCAGCCTTGCCGACCTCTATAGTTTCGACACCGAGTCGCTTGACGATTTTTTGGTGTTCGCCTTTGACTTGTTTGACGGTCCAGATCCCGAACTCTATCGGGACAAAGTCTTGGAGCGGCGCGAGGCTGTCGCTCGACTGGTAAATCGAATTCCGGAGGCCAATCAATTTTGGATCAGCATTGCGCTACCCGGTGACCGGGGGACTTGGCAGGCACCTGACTGAGCGGCCATATTTTGATCCGAGGCCTCACAAACGCATTGGTTGGTGATGCAATTCACGCCGTTCGGCTCTATGCCAGGACACCCTTGCAGAGCCTTACCACCTTGTTTGTGATTGCTGTGGCGGTAGCACTCGCCGTAGCGCTGGTCGGTCTATATAGCAGTCTGCTCTTGGATACACCACCCGGTGTGAGTAACGCCGAGCGGGTGGTGAGTGTGGGCCGCACTGATGGCGAGCGATTTGAGCCGCTAAACGGGCGACTGCAATCCCATCTCCGGGAAAGCAGCATTGGCCTAACTGGCGTGGCGGGGGTCAGCTACCTTCGACAGGAAGCGCGTCTGCGAGAGGAGCAACGCCACCTGGATATTGGTCTGGTAAGCGAGGGCTTCTTTCAGGTTGTCGGCGTGCGGCTGGTCGAAGGTCGCATCCTGGATGCCAGTGACCATGGCGAGTCCGCGCGGGTGGTGGTGATCAGCTACCGACTCCGAGACCAGGTCTTCGGCGATCTTGACTCTCCGCTGGGCGAGAGCATCACTATCCAGGGCGAGCGTTTTAGGGTTGTGGGCGTCACGGCTGCCGGTTTCCGAGGCGTGCACCGTGACGCTCCGACCGATATCTGGGTGCCTCATCAGACCTGGCAGAATGTGGTCGCCGCAGTACCAGCGCCCCTAATAGAACGGCTCCCCCTGATTTTATTCGGACGGATTGCTAAGGGCACCTCGCTTGGTGCACTCAGGGAGAACCTGAGCAGCTTGCAGGAAAGACTGCCCGCCGCTGCCAAAGAGGACTTGGGCGGCATGCGTCTAGCGGTATCGTCGACACTGAGCCGGGACCCGGCACACCAGCAGATGGCCGAGCGCCAGCTTGAGTTGTTTGCCCTGAGTGCCGTTCTGCTTGCAGTGATAGCCGCAGCCAATCTGAGCCTTTTCTTTCTTGCCCGCGCACCGAAGCGCCAGCGTGAGATGGCAATTCGTATGGCGCTTGGTGCTACTCACTGTCGGTTACTCGGCCAGATGTTTGTAGAGGCCTCGTTACTGGTAGTCGCTGGTGGCTTGCTTGGTCTTCTCTTGAGCCTTTGGCTTGTGACGGGCCTGAAGACCATACCCACTATCGACGTCGATCACTGGGACGGGGCCCTGATCGACACCCGCACCCTGCTATTCGCAATGGGATTGATCGCGTTGCTCGCTGCCGTCGTGGCACTTGCACCGGTGATGGACTTGCGGCGGCGCACAATTCTGGAACGCAGTCGCCCCTGCGTGACACGAATTCGGGTCGGCCAGCGTCTGTTGGCTGTCGTCCAGGTAGGGGTTGCCGGTTTGGTCATCGCCGTGGCTGCCTTCCTCGCCATGGCACTCGCCCAGTTGCTGGTCCAGGGGCCTGGCTACAAGCCGGAGGGAGTCCAGGTTTTCGTGCTGCAGCCCGATGTTGACGGTCCATTCCGACCCGATTTCCGCGAGGCCCCCAACCTGCACCGACAGATACGCGAGCGCCTGCTCGCTCTGGAGGGTGTGGACGCTGTCGGATTCCAAAATGCCGTGCCTACTCGTGCACACCCTGAACAGCAGCCCTTCCGACCGGAAAACGGTCAAAAGGAAACAGTTCAGGCCGCAGCCCTGGTGGGCCGTGCTGATTGGCTTCGAGTCCTGGATGTTCGAGTCCTGCGAGGCTCACTACCGGAATCCGACGATGAGCTGGCCGTGGTGGTTAATCGCCAGTTTGCCCTGCAAGCCTGGGGCGATATCGATGTTGTAGGCAAATGGCTACAGCCACCTCGGCATTTACGTGGTGGTGCCCCTTCCCGGGTGGCGGCGGTAATAGATGACCTCAGTTTCGGCCATCCCGCTGAACCCGAACGAGCTGTGGTGATGCTGAACACCCTTGGTGTGATGGATTTCGCCGCCGATGTTCTGGTGCGGGGGGAACTGTCGCAGGACAGCTTAGCTGAGGCGATTGGTACTGTGCTGGCTGATTTTACGCCGCCCCTACATGTCACCGAGCGCTACGCCCTGCAGGGTGAATACGACGCGCTACTGGCTCCAGACCGGGCACGTGTGGTCGTCAGCACGGCGGCCGCTTCGGTAGTCGGTGCTATCGCACTGCTTGGCTTTTTCGGTATCTTGCGTTACATGGTTGAAAATGGGCGCTTCGAATTTGCGCTGCGCGCCGCCCTGGGTGCTGGCCCGCGCCAACTCCGTCGCCAGGTGATGTGGCGCGGTCTGGTACTGGGCTTTCCCGGCTTGGTTTTCGCTTTCCTCCTCGCCGCTATCGGTCTGTCGCTGGTAGGGGGGCGCCTAGACATAGCTGGCCTGTCTCAGTGGCCGGCAATACTGGTCGCCATTACCGGGCTGGCGTTGGCCCTGTGGCTGGCCAGCCGTGGCCCGGCCCGCCAGGCTTCACATACCGAACCCGGAAAGTATCTGCGCGACGAGTGAACCTCCTGTCTGGCCCGGCCTCTCAGTTTGTGCCGAAATTTGTTCCGGGGTCTGTACCGGGTGGGCTGATTTCCGGCATGCTTGTCCCAGCTTGTCTGGACGATGGAACGCAATAAGGGGGAATGCTTGGATATTAGACGGGATACTGGTGGCCGGCAGCGCCGCCGCATGATCGCCTGGGCCGGGGGCGGCCTGGGCTTTTTTGTCCTTGTGGTACTCGCCTTCTGGCTGTCGGCGCGACCACCGGCAGTGGCCCAGTCGGATATCTGGACCGGTTCCGTCCTGCAGGGGGAGCTGATCGCCGAGGTCAGCGCCACCGGCCAGCTGGTGGCGCCGGAGATTCGGGCCGTGACCAATCGCAGTGACGGTGTGGTGGAGCAGATTCACGTGCTGCCGGGGGCCGAAGCCGAGCGGGATACCGTCTTGATCGAGATGTCCAGCCCGGAATTGCTCGATGAGCTCGCCCGTGCTCGCTGGCAGCTGGAGGCGGCGCGCGCCGATGCCGCCCGGGAGCGGGTGGAGACGGCCAATGAACTGCTGCAGCTCGAAGCCACGGTGGCCAATGCCGATGCCGAATACCTGGGCGAGCGCATGGAACTCGAAGCCCTGGAAGAACTGCAGGTGGACCAGGTGGTCTCCGACCTGGAAGTCCAGCGGACCCGTTTTCGGGTGGAAGCCCTCAAGCGGCGATTCCAGGCCGAGCAGTCCCGCCTGGACCGCTTCGACGAGCTGCGTGACGCGCGAGAAGAGGCCACCGCGGCCCGGCTGTCCGAGCTCGACTCCGAGGTGGAGCAGCTGGAAAAACGCGTGGCCGCGCTCCAGGTGCGTGCCGGATTCGCCGGGGTGGTGCAGGAGGTCAATGTGGAAGAAGGCCAGCGCCTGAGCTCGGGCGAGGCGGTGGCGCGCATCGTCAACCCGGAGCAGTTGATTGCCCGCTTGCGGGTCCCGGAGCGTCGCGCCGGGGAGCTGCTCGTGGGCATGTCGGTGCGTCTCGACGTGGGCGGCGAGACCCTGAGTGGCGAGATCGAGCGCATTGATCCCACCGTGCGCGATCGCCGCGTGGAGGTGGATGTCACCCTGCCCGGTAACCGGCCCGAGGGCCTGCGCCCGGATCTCACCAGCAATGCCCGGATCGAAGTGGCCCGCCTGGACGACACCTTGTATATGCCGCGCCCGCCCTGGGCCGATCCGGACACCACCGCCACCGTGTTCGTGCTGCGGGGCAGCGAGGCCGAGCGCCGGGAGGTCCGCTTCGGCCAGGCTTCCAACACCGAGATCCAGGTACTGAACGGCCTGGCCCCGGGCGATCAGGTGATTCTGACCGACATGAGCAATTGGAGCGACCACCCGCGTCTGCGGGTGCAGTGATCCAGCAAGAAGGGAACAGACGATGAGCAATGAACTGATCCGCATGCAGGGCGTGACCCGCGTTTATCTGACCGAGGAAGTGGAAACCCACGCCCTGGC
>NZ_JAYGII010000069.1:0-5308 GCF_034931365.1 Natronospira elongata | reverse complement strand
CTGCTGCTGCGCTTCTTTGACGGCGCCCTGCATATCACCGCCCTGACCCTGCTCATGACCATGGCCATGGACCGGGCGGTCAGTACCGGGACTGGCCGCGCCATGGGCGTGGCCGGAGCCTGTCTCACCCTGGGGGTCGCCATCGGCGCGCCGCTTGGCGGCTTGATCGGCCAGTCCGAGGCGGTCAATGTCCTCTATGCCGGGGCCGGCCTGTCCCTGCTGCTGGCCCTATGGGTGTCGCTGCTCGATGAAAGCCCCATGCGCGCCGCAACAGCGGCCGCCACACCGGCCGAGCCGCTGCCGACACTGCCCTGGCGCCAGCTGGCGGTGCCCTATGTCTTTACCTTCGCGGATCGCCTGTCGGTGGGCTTCATCATCTCCACCATGACGCTCTACCTGCGCACGGTGCTGGGCGCTGAACCCAGTCAGATCGGTGCGCTGATGGGCAGTTTCATGCTGCCCTTCGCGCTGTTGACCTATGTCTTCGGTCGCCTGGCCCGGCGCACTAATCCATTGGCCATGATGCTGGCGGGCAGCAGCCTGTATGGCGTTGCCCTGCTGGCCCTGGCACTGGCGCCGTTGCCGCTGTGGTGGTGGCTGATGCCCCTGGGCGGGGTCGCCGCTGCGCTGATGTTCGCACCCTCGCTGGTACTGACCGCCGAGGCCGCCGGCGAATCGCAGCGGGCCCTGGCCATGGGCGGCTTTCATGCCGCCGGCTCCCTGGGCTTTTTGCTCGGCCCCCTGGTGGGCGGCGGCGTGCTCGCCCTGGGACAATGGCTGGGCCACGATGGCTGGCTGGCCGCCTTCTTGGTCATGGCCGGCCTGCAGTGGTTGTGCGTACTGCTGTTCCTGCCCCGCCTGCGGCAGTCGCCGCCGGCGCAACGACAAGAGAACATGGTGATCCAGAATGACTGATCTTGCCCGCTACGACCGCCAGATGGTGTTGCCGGAAGTCGGCGAGGCCGGCCAGCGTCGCTTGGCCCAGGCCCGGGTGCTGTGCATCGGCGCCGGTGGCCTGGGCTCGGCCGTCCTCCCCTACCTGGCCGGGGCCGGCATCGGCCGCCTGACCGTGATCGACGATGACCGGGTCGAGGCCAGCAACCTCCAGCGCCAGGTATTGTTTCGCGAAGCCGACCAGCAGCGGCCCAAGGTCGAGGCCGCGGTGGATGCCCTGCGGGCCCTGAACAGCGGGATCGAGATCGTCGGCGAGAACGGGCGGCTGGATCGCGACAATGTCCAGCGCCTGTTCGAGGACCACGATGTCATCGTCGATGGCAGCGACAACTTCGATACCAAGTTCCTGGCCGCTGATGCCGCCGTGAAGTTCGGGGTGCCGCTGGTCTACGGCTCGGTCACCGGCTTCGAGGCCCAGGTCACGGTCTTTGACCCCGACCACGGCCCCTGCCTGCGCTGCCTCTTCCCCTCGCCCCCAACGAGTTGGGTGCCCAACTGCGCCGAGGCCGGGGTCCTTGGTCCCCTGGTGGGCATGGCCGGCAGCCTGCAGGCCATGCAGGTCATCCAGCTGATCGTGAGCCAGGCCCTGCCGGGGCGGCTGGAACCGCTGATCGGCCGGCTCTGGACCCTGGATGCGCGCAGCATGGACAGTCACTGCCTGCGAATCCGCAAGCGCCCGGACTGCGGCCTGTGCAGCCTCGACCCGGCCGCGGTTGAACTGCCCCGGCCAAGCCGTGACCCCGGCCAGGACATCGCTCCCAATGAGGCCTCTCAGTTGGATGATGCCCTGTTCCTGGATATCCGGGAACCGGATGAATGGGCCGCGGGCCATATCCCCGGGGCCGAGAATCTGCCCCTGTCCCGGCTGCTGGAGGGCGAGCGCCCGGCCCGGCTGGGCGAGCGGCCCTGTGTGGTCTACTGTACCCGGGGCACGCGTGGCGAAACGGCCGCCCGCCTGCTGGCCGAGGAAGGCCACCCCCGAATCCACAATCTCCTGGGCGGCCTGGCCGCCTGGCCCGGCCCGCGCCGCCAGACAGACCGCTGATCCAGCCAGGCCCACCGCTCAGCCCCTCGCGTGGCCACCGGGGACAAACAAGTGCACTCGACCTGCTAGGCTCAAACTATCCATGATCCAAACGAGGGACTTATGGCTGATATCAGCGCCATCGCCGCCACGGCCAGCAACATGAGCATGGCCCAGACCAAGGCGGAAGCCGAAGTGGCCGTGCTGCGCCGCGCGCTGGACGCCCAGGAAACCCAGGCGGCCCAACTGATAGAAAGCCTGCCCGACTTCAACCCGGCCAGCCCGGCCACCCAGGCCTCCGCACCGGACCCTCGCCTGGGCAGCCTGATTGACGTGCGCGTCTAGCCTCAAGCAACAAGCAGAAGGGGCACTCATTGAGGCGGGTTACCCCGCCTCTTTTTTCTTGTCAAAAGTGACAACGGGCCTGGTAAACCATCACTCAATCAAACACGCCGGCGCTTCCTCGAACGATAAGCTCTGATCATTCCAGATCCCGGACCAGCCGGACGTGGGTTTCTTGTGGAAGAGAGCTTCTCAGGTTGTCAAGATCAACGGGAATGGTCCGCACAATGCCCTGATCCTGAGTAATACCGAAAAATTCCGGGTCTCTTAGCTCCTCTCTCGCGCTCCCCTCGCCCCAGTAAACAGCAGTCGAGGACAGGGCGTGGGATTTTCTGGGCGTATTGGGGAAAAGATTGAGATCGATGGCCGGATGGGCACAGGAACGCTCTATCAAGGTATCCAGCTCCTTGATGTTGGGCACACGCCAGTCATCGTAGCCGGCGTAGCTGTAATCAGCCGCTGTCTGCAGTGCCGACTGGATATCCAGGGTGGTGGGCTCTCCCACGCAGGTTTCCCCATCCCATTCCTGGCCAATGCTGCATCGCATCCACATCAGGCCATACGCCTGGTGGACCACCGTGCCGTCCGGCCGGGGCATCAGGTCTTGCGGGTGGTTGCTTCTCGGGATGTTGTCAACACACTTCTGATCACCTCGAGCTTCCACCGCAGGAATGGTTTCGTCCACATGCTGATTGTCTTGACTGACATGCCGTGCGAGTTTCACATGGGAAGAGATATCGGCTGCTTGCGGGGCATGCAGACTGCCCCCAGTATGATGATTCCACCCCATGCCTAGTGATTCAGCGTCATCGCCGGGTTCCATATCGAGCAAAGGGTTGACGAAGGCGGACCCCGACCAGAAGAACGGATAGGTTCCGCGGTGCCTCTGACTGGGGAAGTAAGTGGTGTCAACAAAGTTGTTGATTCGCCTTCGAATCGTGGGTGATGGATGATAGTTGTTGATGGACAGCCACTCCCGAACGGTCGGCAGCCGCCAGTCATTGTAGCCGCACAGCCCTTTCTCATTGACGGCCTCGATGAAATCCCTGGTGCTGCAGTATTCCAGGGGGCAGCTTCCAAGCGCGGTATGTCGAATGCCTGCCCGACCCCCGTTGACACGCTCATCCGGGTTGTACCAGCTCCAACGATGAACCAGGGCGTGGATATCGTCCTCATCGGCATACCAGTCGTCCGGATCAGCGGTCTTGACCTCCCACATCAGTCCGGTGACATTGTCGCGCACACAGCGCCATTCTTCGGCATCCGCGGGCAGGGTCGCACCATTGGCGGCAATCTTGGTGAAATCAAAGCCGGCGTGGCCGGCGTCGATTTTCTCAAGCTCGCCCTCTGCCGCCAGCCGGTCCCGACCGAAATCCGCGTCCTGGCCCGGCCAGTCCGCCACCGGGCAGCTCACCATGGCATCCGCATCACCGTCATAGCACTGCTGCAGGCCGGTGTCGTTGAGCCCCCCAATGGGGGTAAAGGGCCCTTCCGGGCGGGCCCCGGTCCGGGCCGCTTCGCTGTCGGCGCGCAGCCAGCGTTGCGCCACCACCGCCAGGTAGTAGTCGGTTTGATTATCAAGACCATCCAGCCGCACCGGCGGCGCCTCTACAACAAAGGTTTCAAAGGCCTCGTCAAGGGCCTGGTCCTTGGCTGTCAGCACATAAACCTGATAGCGCTGGGCCTCGTCGGACAGCGACCAGTCCAGCCGGATCTCGCCATCACCGGTCTCGACAGTCAGATCCGTCGGCGCCGCCAGGGGATCCTGATTACCGCAGCCGGCCAGCAAGAGCATTGCGAACAACACGGTGAAAAATCTGATTCCCATGTTTCTTCCCCCAATCTTCCATCACACACGCAGCGCCCCCATCGCTGCGATGGGGGCGCCGGGAGACATCAAGCATTCAAGCGTCAGAGCAGATCGTCTCGCTCGAAGCCTTCAAAGGTCTGGAGGAAATACAGGATGTCGGCGTAATACTCCCCCTTGTTTTCATCGCGATGCTCCGTGCGCCATTGGTTCAGCGTGGCGGCCGCCATTTCGGCTGCCATCTCCGCCCCGTGCAGACGGATGTCATAGCTGACGCTCCGGCCATGTAAATCATCGCGGACCACGTAATGGCAATGGTCGTTGGCCCACGCCAGGGACCGATGCCGGTCGTTCCCATCACTCCGGGTCTCCCTTTCAATCAGCTGGGCCATCGCTGACTGGTCGCTTGAGAGAAGGCTTCCGGAGCAGAGTTGCCAACTCGGAGTCTGTGTGATCCGAACATTTCCATTGATAATCGAATTAGCATTGGATCCGAGCCCCTGTAGGTCGTCGGAACTCCAATCTCTGACCAAGTCGAGGCTATTGGTGGTCAAATCCTTGGCCAGGATCCTCTCTTGAGCCATTGCCGTTAGATAACTGGCAGCCAGGCTGTAGTCGGCTGTCAGCCGCCAACGGAAGTCTTCATAATTTTCATTGACATAGATCGGGTGATTGACCAAAGCGACCGTTCTTTCGAAGAGGTCTTCCATCCGATCAACATTCTGATACCCACTTGAGGCAACATCGCTCCGATAGATCGACAGGATTTCCTGGAACGTTCTCAGGTCACTGACGTAATAACCTCGATCCTGCTTGAAGTTCTCCTCACGAACAATCTGCCGGATCTGTTCCAGACTCCAGTCACTGAGATCCACCGGGCCACTGTCGCTGAAGATCGCATCGATCACGATGGTGGCGATCTGGACCCAGTCCGCCGGGCCGTCGGAGGCAGTGGACGGAACATATCCCTCCAGCACATCCGGACTTGCCGTGGCTTGCAGGATGGACCAGGCGGCCTCGCTGACGCTCTCGGCGCTCTGGGTCTGGGTGGAGTGGGTCGAGACGGCTTCCGCCTGGACCTGGGTGGTCACGCCAAAGGAAGCCAGTGCGAGTGTGCCGGCCGCAGCCAGCGAAGTGGCAATGGTTGGCATTTTCATCGTTTTCTCCCTTTTGATCCTTTT
>NZ_JAYGII010000068.1:0-5316 GCF_034931365.1 Natronospira elongata | reverse complement strand
GCGGGTTTCATGTCCATATTTCCGGTGACATCTATGGTTTCCGACTTACTTTACAGGGCGTGAATGGAATTGTCTTTCCCACTGGCTGCGGGGAGCTTCTGCCGTCCAAGGCGGCTCACCCCTGCCTGACCACCCCCGAGATGGTCGTTTTTGATCAAAAATCGGTGAGTCCGAGCCAGGCGTCGATCCCGGGCATCACCAACTACCGCGAATCGCCGCCAACCTGGCTCTAAACCGATGGAACTGGGCTTTTCAGGTCATGGGTGTCTTCGTTCTTGCGGATCGGTCAATCTCGACATGCCTTGCTCCCGATTTGTCTCTTATGCATGAGTGTCGATTCCCCGGATTCCTGCCCCGAATCACGTCCGGGCCAGGCTCTGACGGCCTCCATCCGGGCTGGTATTGACTTCTTTACCATGATAACACCGGCAGTCCGCCCTAAAGAATGCCCGATTATGCCACCAAGAATTTGGCTACCGAACTCTCAAAGCTTACCTTGGAACCGAAAGTCAATCCGGGAGATACCAGGCAGCCAATTCTTTAATATTTTGGGGGGCGCTCTCAATATCCTTAGAAAAACGCACAGAAGAATGGTCAATCGAGATCACATAGCGCTCTATTTCTTTAACTGATTCTGGAGGAAAACCATACCGCATTAACATTATATGCACCTTATTATTGGTTCCATAGCGAAGCAACTCTACTAGCAGCTCCGCCCTATCATCTCCCTCTTCTTGCGCATAAGCACTTAACGCCACTACAAATGTATCCGCCAACGAAAAAGAAATAACCTGATCCATATAATCATACGTATCAAACACTAATGCATCATAATTCACTTCTTTTGCTAACGTATCATGGGAGAATATCGGAAACGGTCGTTTTAAGTTTTTGTTCGGTAAATTCTCTGCCTTCTGCACAAACCGAACCCTCCCCTCTTTCTGAGCGTCACGCTTTGAGACATATGCGTACCTCAATCCTGCTATCTCTCGAAACGACCTACCCTGTGCCATCTGCAAAAGAATGAATATTGCTTGATCGAATACCGCCTTCTCGCCATCCTCCAACTCCCTACCAATGCCGGCTTTCCAGACTTCCTTAAACTCTTCTCTTATCGCCTCTCTCTTGAATTTTTGCTCCGCCCCGGAAAGGTCCGGCGGTACATCCGCTCCGTCCACCCCATACATCAAATCCAAAAGCCGACGGACCGCCCACAATATATTGGGCTGACTGAGCCTGGACACCTTCGCCCGAGGCGCATTCAACTCCTCATCAAACTCACCCTCTTTAATTGCTTCTATAGCCTCCCTCTGATCCTCCATTCCATCAAATGACTTACGATCAAACACCGAGGTATCATCTAGCTCGAACTCCGACGCCATCCGTTCACAGAAAAGCTTAGGGCTTTTGGTGTATATATAACCAAAGTCAAACTCGGCGCCCTTCGAAAGCCTCCCTGCCCGACCTACAAGGTTCTTAAAAGATAGAGACGCCCAGCGATCATCGTCGCCTAAGAACCTCATTGACTCTAGCCACAATACGTCGAACGGCATATTCACACCTTGCGCGAGAGTGCTAGTAGCAAAACAAATCCGCGAGAACCCAGACTTGATAAACTGCTCGACAAGATATCTAACATCAAGAGGGACCGAGCCATGATGAATAACCACACCCTTTCGCATTAGATCTACCATATAAGATCTATGCTCACCTTCATCAGCACCGATCATATTGGCTATCTGGTCTATAATCCCCAATGCCTTTCTGCTCTCTATTTCATCGAAATCCGCTATATATTGTTTGAATGGTTCCAAGAAAGTGCCGTTATAAATTGAGTTTTTTGACACATAGACGAGGACTGACTTCCGCTCTCTAAAAACGAAATCTGGAAACGATCCGCCATGCTCAGCACAATTAATCAGAAGATACCCTTTTTCTTCATATGGCGAGAAATAGTAAAATCGCCCATTCCCATGCCTAAAAACACATACTCGACCTACCGCGCCATGATCGTATACCCTGGAAAACGAACGGCTTGACGTAATGCCATGCTTTCCCAATTGGGCCTCCGGATTACGAACGCCTGGGTGTGCAAATATAAGCTTTGCAAACGGATACTTTTTTTGAACTCTCCGTATCAAGGAATCAAATGCGACAGCCCTCGACATATCATCCGTAGACTGTGCCTCATCAAAGAAGAAAACCCCCGGACTGAGATCGATATCCGGGCGAAACAACTCGCTCGCGCGCTCCGGGGTTAACACGAAAATCCTCCTGGGGCTCCTTTCAGAGAAGACATCATCAACGAATGGAGATATCATTACGGTCTTGTCTAACCCATAACTCTCTCTCATCTCCCCAATATACTCTGCTATCAATGCACGGGACGGGACTGTAATCACAACGTCACATTCACATTTCTTGATATAGTCACGTATAGAAAAGGATTTTCCAGAGCTTGTCGGAGCTGATATTGATATCACATCCATTGATTCAATTGCATTCCTAATGCTCCCCTGAACGGGGGTAAGAGGATGCCCATATGTTTCCTTGTAACCCACTCCCAATGACGACAGCAAAATAGAGTATATACTTGACGGTGACTGTATCTTATAAAATAAACCCAGCACCGCTAGTATCTTCTCTTCGTATTCACGAAATACCTGCGGGAACCAAATCTTAACATAGGCTAGCTGCTCCAAATCACGTGGCGCTACCGGCCCATTTTCATGAATCCTTTCTAACAAATGAACGATCAGCCAATCCGGCTCCTCCAACTGAGATAAATCACGGATGCTCAATGCCTCACTCCTAAGACATACACCATAGACACACTTTGCGACCGAAAAGCTTCAATTGATCTTGTCATTGCGTTTGCCAGAACCCTTTCCGGATTACCGCGGCGAATGGAGAAGGCAACAACCACACCAAAATCGTCACTATCCAGGTTAGCTATCGCTTGCGCACTAATGAGATCCCTTAGATACACCCGGTCGTGGCGATGTTTATCCTCTTTCAGAAATCTACTAGCCTGTTGAGCCGCCACTCTGTATGGGTTAGCACGAGATTCAAATTTTGCTTCGCCAAAATTAATTTTATCGGCATCACAGACGGTATGAAAATCGAAACTGTCATTTTGCCTAGACCGAGACTTCCAGATCTCTGAAATCGGAATTGTGGTGTGTCCAAACAGGAATGAGAGGACTCTCGAGGAACCAAACGATACAACCAGCTCACCAAACTCTCCGCTTAACCGCTCATCTTTATCAACCCCCTCCACCAATTGCAATAGTGAGCTTATAGTCCTTTCAGCTGTATTCTTGAATTGCATTCTAACGCTGTGATCTAGTCTATACATCCAAGAAGTATCAGTTATGGTAGCGGAAATGGCCAACGCGGTTGCCTTAAGGTCATGGATACTTGCAAAACACCCATAAACCTTGAACTCATCTTCCTCAGTATAGATTTCTGAGAATTTCAGCCCCCACACCTTATCTTCAGAAGGGCATCCGTTGTCCGCACTGTCATCATCCATTAAAAATTACCCTTAGGCCATTAAACAAGCAAGTTCCATATCTCGCATACAGCCTAGTTCAAATGATTAAACGATTGAGTAAGAAGAAAACTCAAAAGTAAGCAATAGTATTCATCCGGGCTTCTACGGAAAACACCCATAACACAGCGATAGCCAAAGACCTACCCGACCTAGCTGCGTTGCCGTAAATCTACTTAGCTGGAAACCTGCAATCCAAACCAGACCTCTCCACTTTATGCTAAGAACAGCGAGACCCACAATTCGTCACCACTCAAAGTTAACGCAAATTTAAACTTCAATTGACTGATTATCTGCATTGGCTTCTGGCGCTATTGGATCATGAAATACTCTTCAGAGCTCTACCTCAACGACTAGAGGACTGAAACCAATCTAGAACAGCAGACGGATCTTCTAATCCCCCCCTATTCACAAGGCTTTCTCCCAACAGAGCACTCCCTGCTTCTTCCCCCTGCTCTTCATTCACATACAACAACCCAGTAACAATCTCCTGGGCTTCGCGGTGGCGCTCCAGGTAGCCGATGGCGGCGGCGCGGTTGGTGGGTTCATGATCCACATCAATCTTCCTCAGCACGATGGTCGAGCCGTCATGCAACTCAATGGGCATGGCCTTGCCCTTTTCGTACTTCGCCTTGATCTCTTCCCGGGGCGGGACAAAGTCGGTGTGGATGGCGGGGTGGAAGTATTCGCGGGTGTGGGCGTAGCTCTTGGTACTCCCCTCGTGGTCATTAAAGGCCACACAGGGACTAATCACATCAATCAGGGCAAAGCCGTTGTGTTTTAGGCCGGCCTGGATGAGGGGGATAAGCTGGTCCTTGTCGCCGGAGAAACCTCGGGCAACGAAGCCGCAGCCGAGGGTGATGGCGGTGAGTACGGGGTCGATGGGCGGGTTTTCATTGACCTGGCCGTACTTGGCCTTGCTGCCGACATCGGCGCTGGCGGAGAACTGGCCCTTGGTGAGGCCGTAGACGCCGTTGTTTTCGATGATGTAGAGCATGTTTACATCACGGCGGATGGCGTGGGCGAACTGGCCGAAGCCGATATTGAGGGAGTCGCCGTCGCCGGAGACGCCGATGAAGTGGAGTTCCGGGTTGGCGGCCTGGGCGCCGGTGGCGATGGAGGGCATGCGGCCGTGGACGGCGTTGATGCCGTGGGCTTCGCGCAGGAAGTAGGCCGGGGTCTTGGAGGAGCAGCCGATGCCGCTCATCTTGGCGACCTTGTAGGGTTCGATGTCCAGGGCCCAGACGGCCTGGATCAGGGCGGCGGTGATGGAGTCATGGCCGCAGCCGGCACAGAGGGTGGACATGCCCCCCTCGTAGTCGCGGGTGGTGAGGCCCAGTTTGTTCTTCGGCAGGTTCGGGTGGTGAACCTTTGGCTTGGTCATGAAGCTCATGGGTCAGACCTCTACATTCAAAAGATTTTTCTCGCGCAGAGACGCTGAGACGCTGAGAAAACCTGAAGAAGGGCTTGTGGGTTTTGTTTGGGTGGAAGATTGGGGTGGCTGCGGGTCAAGTGCGATTGCCGGGGCAGCTGGCAGATTGTCAAGGCTGAAGCCTCTCCCACCACTAAAACCAGTTCCAGAATGGAATTTTTTCTTTCTCTGCGACTCTGCGTCTCTGCGCGAGAAACAGCCTTTGAATTTCCTGGCGTCTCTGCGCGAGATAGCAATGGTTTTCATGATGCCTCGGCCTCTCGGAAGTGGTCCTCGATGGCGGCTTCGATGTGCATGGAGGCGATGGGGAGGCCGTTGTAGTGGAGGATGG
>NZ_JAYGII010000067.1:0-5445 GCF_034931365.1 Natronospira elongata | reverse complement strand
ACCGAAATGGCTGCCGCAGAAGAGCGCTTTGACTTAAAGCTGGAGCGGGAAGAAAAAGAACTGTTGAACCGGGCCGCGGCCGCGTCCGGCATGAGCCTGTCTGCGTTCATGCGTAGCGCAGCGAAAGCGAGGGCCGATGAGGTGCTCCAGCGCGAGACCCGGATCCAGCTCTCGCAGCGCGATTTCGACGCCTTTGTGGACGCAATGGATCGTCCGTTCGCCCCAAACGACGCTCTCCGCGACGCGATGGAGAGTGCCGCCAGGGACGTGCGGCGGCGTGCTTGAAGAGGTCCCGCTCAGTCGAGACCATGCGCGCCGAAAATTTGATTGCGGATCGAGAGAGCTCAACCATTTCATCCGGCGCTTTGCCTGCCCAAACCAGGAGCTGGGCGTTTCACGCACCTATGTCCTGGTCGATTCTGATGAACCCCGCCGTATTCGCGGCTACTACACGGTAAGCACGGGGCAGCTGGAAGCAAGCCAACTGACGCCTGAGCACCAGGCGCGTTTACCGCGTTACCCAGTCCCCGTAATTCGGATGGGCCGATTAGCGGTCGATAGCGCCTTCCAGCGACACGGATACGGCAAATATTTGATCGGTTCAGCGGTTACCCGTGCCCGCGAGGTCCGAAAAGCGGTCGGAGTCGTCGCCATCGTTGTGGACGCAAAAGACGACGCCGCCGCGGCGTTTTACCAGAAATACGGATTTACCCGCTGCGATGATAATCCCCTCACGCTGTATCTAATGCTCGGGAATGACTGACAGGCATTCAGCCGCCGAACACTCGGCCCAGCATAGCCAGGCCCGAGAGGACTAAGGCAGCAAGAACCGTGGCGGTCACTTTCTGGATTAACCCACTCCGCCAATCCCATCGCCCCTTCCTGTCTGGTGCCTCGTGGTACGCCGTACGACAGATAGCACTCAGTCGTTCAATGGATTCACAATCTTCATTCCTTCAATCTGCTGGCCGGCATTCAAATCCTCGCTATAAATGATCTTCGCGCCTGCCTTGTCAGCAACGGCGACAATCAAAGCATCCCAGAACGACAGCCGATGACGTTCCTGGATTTCCGAGGCACGAAGCACATCGACTGGCTCAGCAGTTTCAACATGCCAACTGGTATACGGCTCGATCAAGGCACGAGCGCTAGCAGGCGAAACAGGTGAGGGAATCTTGCGCGTCACCGTCACATAAAATTCCTGAAGCACTTGCGTGCTGAGAATGCCAGTGTCCGAGTCCCAAAGCCGCGACATCAACCGGTAGGCCGCCTCATGACGAATCCCGGCGTCACGGTCATGGGCGTAAACCAGAATATTGGTATCAACAAAATGCGGACCCGTCTCAACGCTCATGAAGCTCATCCCGCGAGACACGGCCACCACCCATGGGAATCCCTTCCTCCATAGCCCGTAGCGCCCGGCGTCGGGCTCGTTCACGCGCCTGGTCTCGGCCGACCAGCCGCGAAAGCTCCCGGACGACGAGACGATTCAACGACGTGGACTCTCGAGCCGCCAGCACCTTAGCCTGGCGAATCAGTTCTTCATCCAGCCGCAAGGTGATATTGCGTTTCATGGGGCCTCCAGAGTGAAAATTGCACATCATTATGTGCATTAAATCACAAGGTAACGGCGCTGTACAACTGGGAGCCCCCAGGAAAACCAGCCCTTCACGCCGTCGCCCCGCACTACTGCGCCACGAATCCGGCCATCGCGCCATGAAATGGCGTATCGCGACACGCCACATCAGAGCTTTCTTTACCAATTCGTAAATTCCGCTTGGCCCACCCCAAGATCACGCCATGACGCAATCCCCCACCACAGCCGCCCGAATCAGCGGACAAACAAACAGCCGAGTTACCACGGCGGTGAGCGCAGTAAGAAATCCCCCCGATCGGGAATATTTCTTGACTTAATGCCACTCGCACTAATAATAACCCCTATCGGGAGTATTTTTACTCAAGAGGCGTTATCATGGACAATTCAATCCCGACCGGGAATATTGCCGATGTCGATACCCTCGGCGCGGCCATCCGCCGGCGCCGCAAGGCCCTGGGTCTGACCCAGGCCGATGCCGCCATGGTGTGCGGGGTCGGCACGCGCTTTCTGGCGGAGCTGGAGCGAGGCAAGCCCACCGCCCAGATCGGCAAGACCCTGGACATCCTGGCCGGTCTTGGCCTGGAGCTGAGCCTGCGCCCCCGGGAGCGCGCATGAGCCGGCGCTTGCAGGTATATCTCCACGAGCGATTGATCGGCCATCTCGATCAGTCTGACGACGGCGGGCTCAGCTTTCGCTACGCCGAGGCGTATCTCGCCGCACCGGAACACGGCGCGTTGTCGCTGTCCCTGCCGCTGGGCGAACAGCCCTACGACGACCGCCACACCCGCCCCTATTTCGGCAACCTCCTGCCCGAGGGCCCATTGCGAAACCGCCTTGCGCGTCACCTCGGATTGTCCGAAGACAATGATTTCGCCCTGCTCCAAGCCGTGGGCGGGGAATGCGCCGGCGCAGTCAGTCTGCTCCCGGAGGATGCACCCCCGCCCGGAGCCGGCGACTACCGAGAACTGCAGGAAGACGAACTGGCCGGGATCATTCGCGACCTCCCCCGCCGTCCACTGCTGGCCGGGGATGCCGGCATTCGCCTTTCCCTGGCCGGCGCCCAGGACAAACTCCCCCTGTACCGGGACCAGGCGGGGACCTTTCACCTGCCACTCGGGCCCAAGCCCAGCAACGTCATCCTCAAGCCGGCGGCGGGAGACTTTGAAGGCATCGCCGAAAACGAATATTTCTGCATGAAGCTTGCCGCCGCCCTTGGCCTATCCGTGCCCGATGCCGCGCTACTACAGTTGAACGACACCCGGGTTTATCTGGTGGAACGATTTGACCGCCGCCTGGATTCGACCGGCGAAATCCGCCGTCTCCACCAGGAGGATTTCTGCCAGGCCTTGGGCAAGCCAGCCAACATGAAGTACGAGGCCGAAGGCGGACCCAGCCTGGGCGACTGCTTCGCGCTGCTCACCCGCCATGCCGTGACCCCCGCACCAGACCGCCTTGAGCTGCTCCGGCGGGTGCTGTTCAACTGGCTGATCGGCAACATGGACGCCCATGCCAAGAACTTCGCCCTGCTACTGGAAAAGCAGGGACCGGCCCTGGCGCCCGCCTACGACCTCATCTCAACCGATGCCATCGACGGCCTGAGCCGGCGCATGGCCATGCGCATAGGTGACGAGCAACGTCCGGACTGGCTTCGTCGTGACCATTTCGAAACCATGAGCAAGGGTGCAGGCATCAATCCTCGGCTTAGCTTCAGGACGCTGGAAGACATGGTGGAGAAGCTAAGTGAAGTGGTACCCGAAGTGACTGAATCCATACAGGACGAGCACGGCGAAATCCCCAGCCTTTCACGGATTACCAGCATCATCGAAAGGCGCCAGCGAAAAGCACGGATCCTGCTTGGCTAAGTATCAACAACCCAACCCTGTGGGAGCGGCATGCTTGCCGCGACAACGCTCAATCAAAGCCCAGTCGCGACAGGAATGTCGCTCTCACAAAAGAGGGGTAGCCCCTCAGAGCTCAGAACTTCCTAACCCACTAGCGAAAATACCCCAAATGCTCAAGCTTGAGCAGAATCCGATTCGCCGCCTCTTCCGGTGAGCAATCCTGGGTGTCGATCACAAGCTCCGGGTTCTCCGGCTCCTCGTAGGGATCACTGATCCCGGTGAACTCTTTGATGATGCCCTTGCGCGCCTTGGCATAAAGCCCCTTGCGATCCCGCGCCTCGCAGACTTCCAGGGGGGTGGCGACGTGGACTTCAACGAAACCACCGACTTCCTCGACCATGGCACGCACTTCACGGCGGGTCTGTCGATAGGGCGCAATCGGCGCGCAAATGGCAACGCCACCGTTCTTGGTGATCTCGCTCGCCACATATCCAATCCGACGGATATTGATATCCCGGTGCTCCTTGGAAAAACCCAGCTCACTGGAAAGATGCTTTCGAACCAGGTCACCGTCCAAGAGCGTCACCCGACGGCCGCCCTGCTCCATGAGCTTGACCATGAGCGCATTGGCAATGGTGGACTTGCCGGAGCCGGACAGCCCCGTGAAGAAGACGGTCAGGCCCTGCTTGTGCTTGGGCGGATGGGTCTTTCGAAGCTCCTCCACCACTTCCGGGTAGGAGAACCATTCGGGGATATCCAGCCCTTCCTGCAGCCGCCGGCGGACTTCGGTGCCGGAAAGCTTCAAGGCCGTCTCGTCCTCGCCCACCTCATCAATCGGCGCGTACTCCGCCCGCTCCTTCACATACACCATCATCTGGAAGGGCACCATCTCGATACCCAACTCTTCGGCGTATTCCTTCACCATCTCCTGGGCGTCATACGGCCCATAGAGATCCTCGCCATCGGACCCCTTGCCAGGGCCGGCATGGTCGCGCCCAACAATGAAATGCGTGCAGCCGTGGTTCTTGCGAATAATGGCATGCCAGACCGCCTCCCGTGGCCCGCCCATGCGCATGGCCAGCGGCAAGAGACTCATATGGGTGGTCTGCTCCGGATAACGACGTAGGATATGCTCATAGCAACGCACCCGGGTGTAATGATCAATATCCCCCGGCTTGGTCATGCCCACCACCGGGTGGATCAGCAAATTCGCCTCAAGCTGCCGCGCAGCCCGCAAGGTGATCTCCTGGTGCGCCCGATGCATGGGGTTGCGGGTCTGAAAGGCCACCACCTTGTTCCAGCCGGACTTGGCGAACCGCTCACGCAACTCCTTGGGCGTCTCACGCAGATGCTTGAAGTCATAATGGGTGGGCGCTTCCAGGCCCTCGACCCGACCACCGAGATACACGGGCTGGGTGTTCTCCAGCAGATGAGCCACACCTGGATGGGCATTGTCGGTGGTCCCGAAGACCTTCTCGGCCTCCTTTTCCCGATCCGCCTCCCAGGCGTCCTCGACATTCAGAATCGCAATGACCACACCCTCGCCATCACGCAGGGCAATCCGCGTACCGGTCGTCACGTCCTCGGCAAACTCCCGGCTCACATCCAACATCACCGGCATCGGCCACAGCGTGCCATCGGCCAGCCGCATCGTCTCCACCACACTGTCGTAATCCGCCTTACGCAGAAAACCATCCAGAGGCGAAAAACCGCCGGTCAGCAACAACTCCAGGTCACAAATCTGGCGATCGGTAAGATCCCAGGAAGGCAAGTCCACGGCTTCCTTCTTCAAAGCCTCGGCCTTGTCCTCACCGACAAACAAATCCATCAACTTGCCACCATGCGGCTCAATCAAATGCGACTCACTCACAATCGAACTCCTTCACTAAAAAAATAAAAATCGATACTCGCGCAGAGACGCTGAGACGCAGAGAAATTCAGTCTGTAGCTGTGACTCCAGGTTCAGGCAGTCGGTTTACGCAGCGGACGATGCCGCGCTTGAGAACC
>NZ_JAYGII010000066.1:0-5914 GCF_034931365.1 Natronospira elongata | reverse complement strand
CTCCAAGAAGAAGGCTTCCAAGAAGAAGGCCTCCAAGAAGAAGGCCTCCAAGAAGAAGGCTTCCAAGAAAAAGCGCGGCCTTCGCCGCTGATGCGGAAACGAGGAAGGGCCGGCATTGCCGGCCCTCAGGCCTGCCGCCTTGCCAGGCGGACTATTTCTCGAAGACCAGTCGCCCTGCTGATACGGCCAGCTTCAGATCCCCACGAAGCAGAGACTCCAGGTCGCGGCCCGCCATGGCAGCTCGCCAGCCCTTGAGCAACGGCAGGTCCCGCTCCCCACGGACCAGCGCCTCCAGTTGTTTGCGGGTTGCCACCTGCGCAGGACTCATGTCGTGATCGGCGCAGCGGGCGCGAAGCACGGCCATCATCGCATCGACCAGCGCCTCCTGAGCCGGGCTGAGACGCTCGGGTGTATCGGCCAACGCCGGTGGTGGCTCTTGCAAGCCAGCCTCTGCCGCCGCAACGATCTTGTCGCCATGGCGGCGGCGTACCGCATCGGGGACATCGCGCATGTCCTCCATGTCGCTGGCCTGTTTGGGCGGCCGTCGGGCGAGGTCAATCATGGCTTGGTCCTTCAGTATCCAGCGGCGTGGCCGATTGCGGGCGAGTGCTTCCTCCTCACGCCATCGTGCCAGGCTGACCAGTACGGCCACTTGCCGGGGTTTGAGCTTTCGGTAACCCTTGACCCGCTTCCAGGCATTATCCGGATCGGGCAGGTAGAGAGCCGGATCGGTCAGGGATTGGAACTCTTCCTCCAGCCACTCCATTCGCCCACTGTTGACCAGTCCCTGCCGTAGGTGTTCGAAGACTGGGCCCAGGTAGCGCACATCATCCGCGGCGTATTCGATCGCCTCCGGTGACAGGGGGCGGGCGCGCCAATCCGTGCGGGTATGGCCCTTGGCCAGTTCCTTGCCGCACACAACCTGTACCAGACGGGCGTAGCCAACCTGGTCCCCATGGCCCAGCATCGCCGCGGCAATCTGGGTATCGAACACCGGTGCCGGCACGGCTTGCCAGCAGTGGAAGAAAACCTCCAGATCCTGCCGGGCGGCATGGAAGACCTTCAATTTGGCAGGGTCCAGCATCAGGTCACGGAGAGGCGCCATGCCGGCCTCGTCCAGTTGCAGGGGGTCGATGCAGGCCAGGCGGTCGCCGGCCGCCACCTGAACAAGGCAGAGCTCGGGCCAGTAGCTGTCTTCCCGGATGAATTCGGTGTCCACCGCCAGCCAATCCCATTCGCGGATGCCGGCAACGAAAGCGGCAAGCTGCTCAGGGCTGTCGATGTATTCGGTTTCTGTCATTTCGGTGGCCTTTCGCTCTTGTCCGTAAGGCGAGAATGGTAGCATGCGGTGTTTTATCTCGGTGGCGGAGACTGTCGATGGCCTGGATCAAGCACTGGTTCCTGAAGGGGTGGCAAATCCTTGTCTTCCGCCAGGGTCCGCAGGATCTTCCTTCAGATACGGCCTGGACCTTGATGGCGGGCTGCGTCTACGTGATTTCCGGCGCCGTGCTGTTGCATCTGCGCGCCCTGGATCATCCGCTGCCCGCCTTGTTGTTGCTGGACCTCGCCTTGACCCTGGGCTTTATCTGGCTGGTGCTCGGATTTACCGGGCGACAGAGTCGCCTGCCGCAGTCACTGCAAGCGATCTGGTTGTGCGGCGCCTGGCTGAATCTGATGGGGATGCCACTTGCTACCGTGCTGGTATCCCCGGAGAACAATGGTGGTCTGTTGCTGGACCTGGCGGTGGTGGCCAGTCTGGCCCTGGTATTCTGGAGTATTGCTCTTCTGGCCCATATCCTTAGACATGCCCTGGATTGGTCAATGGCACGGGCACTGCTTCTGTCACTGGCTTATACGTTAATCAATATCACGGCGACCTTTTATGTCTTCCCACCAGAACTCTGATCAGAACCAAGGGCGTCACTTTCATCTGTTGGCAGCCTGCGGCACATTCATGGGCGGTTTGGCTGCCCTGGCCCGTGAGCTGGGCTGGCGCGTTAGCGGCGCCGATAAGAACGTGTATCCGCCCATGAGCGATCAGTTGGCGGCGCTCGGTATTGATTTGACCGAGGGTTGGGATCCAGCCCAGTTGGACCCCGCACCGGATCAGGTCGTGGTGGGCAATGCCCTGTCGCGAGGGAACCCGGTGGTGGAAGCGCTGCTGGAAAGTCGTATTCCCTACACCTCCGGCCCCGACTGGCTGGCACGGGAGGTCTTGCGGGAGCGTTGGGTGATTGCCATCTCGGGGACCCACGGCAAGACCACGACCGCCGGCATGGTGGCCTGGATTCTCGAGTACGCGGGGCTCAGCCCCGGGTTTCTCATTGGCGGCATGCCGGGCAACTTCCCGGTCTCTGCGCGGCTGGGTCAAAGCCCTTTCTTCGTGATTGAGGCCGATGAGTACGACAGTGCCTTTTTCGACAAGCGCTCCAAGTTCGTTCACTACCGGCCCCGCACCCTGGTCATGAACAATCTGGAATACGATCATGCCGATATCTTTCCCGATCTTGCCGCCATCCAGCGTCAATTTCACCATCTGGTGAGAACCGTGCCCGGCAGTGGCCTGCTCATTCGCCCTCGGGATTGCCCGGCCCTGGATGAAGTTCTGGAGATGGGCTGTTGGACGCCGGTGCTGCATCTGGGCGATGAGCGGGAGGGCGTGACGGCCACCGAGCCCGATTCGGGCTGGACGGCATTTGATGTGCACGTGGCCGGTGAACGAGTTGGGCGATTGCGCTGGCAGATGCGCGGGGAACACAACGCCCAGAATGGCTTGGCCGCCATTGCCGCTGCCCGCCATGCCGGGGTGGCGCCGTCGGTGGCCATTGAGGCCCTGGGCGAATTCCGCGGCATGAAGCGTCGGCTGGAGGCGATTGGTGAGGTGTCCGGCATTGCGCTTTATGACGATTTCGCCCATCACCCCACTGCCATTGCCAAGACGCTGGCTGCCCTGCCGGCCGGCCGTCGGGTCGCGATTCTCGAGCCCCGCTCCAATAGCATGCGCATGGGCGCGCACCGGGATGCCTTGCCCGAAGCCTTGGCCGGGGCAGACCGTATCTACCTCTACGTGCCGTCTCAACTCGATTGGGCCGGAGAGGCGCTGGAAGCAAGTCTGGGCGAGAAGCTGACGGTGGCAAGGGACACCGACGCGCTACTGGATCGACTCGCCTCCGAGCTGCAGGCTGGCGATCAGGTTGCCATCATGAGTAATGGCGGCTTCGAGGGGATTCATGGCAGGCTGCTGACAGCATTGCGAGAAACACGGGGAGAAACCGCTGATGAGTGAGTCCAGGGACTACCGCGACGACATCAGTCTGGCTTTTACCGGCGCCTCCGGTGCCCAGTATGGTCTGCGTCTGCTGGATTGCCTGCTGCGATCCGGCCATCGCGTGCATCTGATGATTTCCCGGCCTGCCCAGGTGGTGATCGGCACCGAAACCGATCTTTCCCTGCCCGGGCGCCAGGCGGATATGGGTCGTTTTCTGGCCGAGCGAAGCGGGGTGACGTCAGATCGTCTGCTGGTCTACGGCCAGGATGAATGGACGTCAGCAGCGGCCAGTGGCTCGGGTGCGCCCCGGCGGATGGTGGTCTGTCCCTGTACCACCGCCACCGTTTCCAATATTGCCATGGGTGCCAGCCGCAGCCTGATCGAACGGGCCGCCGATGTGGTGCTCAAGGAGCGTCACAGACTGGTGCTGGTGATCCGGGAGACTCCCTTCTCGGAGATTCACCTGGAAAACATGCTGCGGCTGGCCCGCATGGGCGCGATTATCCTGCCGGCCAATCCGGGCTTCTACCACAAGCCCGAGCGGGTCGAGGATCTGGTCGATTTCGTCGTTGCCCGGACCCTGGATCACCTGGGTGTCGAACATGACTTGCTGGCCCGGTGGGGGCGATGATCAGACGCTGGTGGTGAGCCGGACCAGCCAGTCCGGACTGATATTCAGCAGCCAGGTTTCCAGCACCTTGTCATAGCCGGTAAGAACCAGCAGGCCGATGGCAAGCAGGCTGGCACCCATGACCTTGCGGCCGATCTCGCCGATCCTCGCCATCCTGTCCCGATTGCGCATGAACATTGCCTGTGAGGCCAGGCCGATGCCGATCAGGGGCAGGACTGCAAAAATGCTGAAGACCAGCATGACCACCGTGACTGCCCCCAGACTCTCGCCGGTGGCCGCCAGGCCGATGGCGGCGCCGATGGTCGGGCCGATGCAGGGAGTCCAGGCAATGCCCAATAGCAGCCCCACCGCTGACTGGGCCGCCGGGTGATCGCTTCGAATTCGGCTGGCGCGTTCGTGGCTGGCGCTACTGAGTCGTTGGGTGATTGCGGCAAACCCGCTTTGCAGGTGGGCGCTCACCAGAACAATGCCAAACAGCACCATCAGCACCCCGGCGGTGGTGCGCCATTGCTGTTCGCTGAGTCCGGCCAGTTCACCGCCGCCGGCAAGCAGAACGCCGACGGCAGTGAAGGCCACCACCATGCCGCCACCCAGGCCGATCAGGCCCAGGCGGTTACGGCTGGTAGCCGCACCTGCCAGCATCGGCAGCAACGGCAGCACACAGGGGTTGAGCAGGGTCAGGGCCCCGGCGGCCGCCGCCAGAACCAGAGTCAGCAGGCCGATCTCCATCAGAGTGCGGCCTCCAGAAAGTTGCGTAGGGCCGACTCACGGGTTTCGGCCACCACGCGTGCCATTTCATTTTCTCCCCGATAGAGAATCAGCGTGCTTTGACGCCATGCATCCAGGGATTCGGCATGTTCCTTCTGTTCGTCCCAGTCCAGCCGGAGTTTCTTGACTTCCGCGAAATCTTCCTCGGAGAGAAGATCACTCAGAACCTCTCCCTGGGCGCGGCAGGTTGGGCACCAGGAGGCCCAGACATCCACCAGGATGACGGCACCCTCTTGCTGCAATGCTTCAAAGCGGTCCTGGGTGAAGGCGGGCGGGGGCTCGTCCGCCATGCTGCTTACGGGCAGCAGCATGGCCAGGCTGATCAGGCACATCTTGATGATCGACAGTCGTGATTGAGACATGGATAGCTCCTGTGGTTTAAGAAAATGCCAGGGTTTGTCTGGTCAATGGGCCCCGCTCAGGGGGTGGATTCAGTGTCTTCGAGGGCTGCCAGGAACAGGGCCTCGATACGTTCGGGATCGGTATCGCCAATGAGTCGGTCGACTTCGTGGCCCTGATGAAAGGCAATCAAGGTGCTTTGATGATTGACGCCCAATCGGGCCAGGGCATCCCGCTGCTGGTCGAACTCAACTCGCAGAAGCTGCAGTTCTTCGAAGCGTGTATCCGAGCCCAGAGCCGCCAAGGTGGGGGATTGGGCACGACAGAAGGCGCACCAATCGGCATGAACATGGACGACAAAAGAGGAATCTGCGCTAAGCAGTGCCTCAAATGTCGAAAGCTCAAATGTTTCGAAGGGTGTGTTGTTTTTATCAGTGCTGGACGTGTCCCCGGAACCTGGTTGGGCACTCAGGGTAATGACCGCGCCCAGGGCCATGCCGAAGCACAGCACGATCATGAATGCGAGCGGTGTTGCCAGTCTCATTGATTTCTCCTCGTCTTTTGGGTCGCTTGAGACTTAGCGGCCGGAAGTAGGACGAGGGAGTCTCGTGACTGTTACAGCCTGGGGAGAGAATGACTGGGGTAGGGGGGGAGAGGCCGCCTGGTCGGCGGCCTCTCCAAAGCAAGAACGGGGTCGTTCAATCGCGGGCGTAGCGGTCCTCGATTTCCCGCAGGGTCGCGCCGATTTGCTCGGCATCAATCCATTGTCCCCGGATCATCACGCCGCGGGGATCGCGGAGGTTGCTCAGGTCCTTGAGGGGGTTGGCGCGCAGCAGCACCAGATCGGCATTCATGCCTTCCGCCACCTGTCCGAAGTGATCGCCCATGTCGAAATAGCGGGCCGGGTT
>NZ_JAYGII010000065.1:0-6087 GCF_034931365.1 Natronospira elongata | reverse complement strand
CAGGTGGATGGTGACCTCGACGGCTGGAATCCTTCGACCGATGGCCCCGTCAATGCCCTTGTCCTCAAGGACGACGGTAACCTCTACATGGGCGGCGAATTTACGGAGGTGGCCGGTCAGTCCTGGGGTAGCTTGACTTACCTGGACGGGGACGTCGGTCAGCCCTTCCTGGTCAACGATCCGGAGCTGGATGGCCCCGTTTATACCATTGCGAAAGATTCGCCAGCCAATGCTATTGCCGTCGGTGGCTCATTTAGCGAGTCAGGCGGCTCCACGAGGGAGAATGCCGCTTTTTTCGACGACAGCGACCTTACTCTGCGGAATTGGACTCCTGATCCCGATGGGACTGTCCATGCTATCGCAACCAATACGGATCCATCACCGAGCCACACCACGTTCTTGGCAGGTGGCTTCCAGAATATTGCGGGCGAATCGCAGGAGTACTTCGCTCAGATAGACGGTAACTCGGAACTCGCTGATGCCACTGGTGCGGCAGTTCCAATGCGGGCGGTATCCTATCTGGGAGCAGAGAATCGATTGCTACTGGGCTGGGAAGATGGCTATGGCGTCCTGACGGTAGATGACACCGACGTCACCCTTAACAATAATAATGTCAACTTCACGGACGGCTGGGTAGAAACCTTGTCTCAGGATGAAGATCATATCGTGCTGGGTGGCGACTTCCGGCATTACGATGGCCAGCTTCACGGCCCGCTCGTCGTGCTTGATGCCGATACCCTGGAGCCGGTCTGGCCCGGCCCGGAGGCCGCCTCCATGGCGGTCGAGGCCAAGAGCCGGCCGAGCGCTTCTGCCAATCAGGTTGGTCACGGGGCGACGCCGAGCAAGGATGCCTCCGATGAGGCCCTGCAGGGGGCCTCGGACGACCACCCGGCCAGCAAACTGGACGACGTCAAGCGCCTGCACTGAGGAAAAGGCATCAGCCCCAACTGGGGCAATACCTGGAAAAGGGAGGCTTCGGCCTCCCTTTTCTTTTCTGGGGCAAACCGAGCGGAGTGCTGTCAGCATGGCTGGATCGCCCAGGCGTGGGAAAGGACTCAAATGGGTATGTGTCAGTATCCCGCCAACTCCAGATAGCCTTGTCCATCAATCGCCTGGCCCTCGCGCTCCCCCTCTACGGTCATCGCCCCTTCCCAGTAACGGAAGGTGCCGTCGATTTCCTGGGCCTCGAGACGTGGTTCGATATTCAGGGTTGGCGCCAGTTCCGGGATGCGGAGTTGCCAGGCGAGAGGGTAGCGGACGCCGGTTTTTGGGCTTTGCCAGTGGGATTGGATGTCGAGCTCGACATCGTTGACGGTGAGCAGACGGGTGTCGCCGTCGGGGGTGACGTGGAGGCCCTTGCTGAAGGGGCTGGTTTGGCCGTTCTCTTCCCGCAGGCGGTAGAACATGATGTCGCTACCGTCGGAGAGTTGCAGGGAGAACCAGTCCCAGCCGGTCTGCTCTTCGCTCAGGGCGCTGCTGCCCCATTCCCGGTCCATCCAGCCGAGACCCTCCCCCCGGTGTGCTTCCTCGTCCAGGTGGATGAGGCCTTGGGTGTCGAGGCGGGTGTAGGAGAAGTAGCGGGAGGCGTTGCCAGGGTCGGGGCCTTTCCGGCTGTAGCCCTGATCGCCCTGCAGGACGTGGGGGCGGGCCGGGTTCAGCGTCAGGTCCAGCTCGAATTCGCAGGCCCTGGCCGCCAATCACGTTCAGCCGCGTCGACTTGCCCGCCCCGCTGCGCCCGACAATGGCCAGCTGCCCACCGGGCGCCACCTACAGCGACACCTGCGCCAGCACCTGCCGCGACCGCCCGGCCTCGGCGAAGTCCTTGTCCACGCCATCCAGCCTGATCGCCGCCGACTGCTCGTTCATGAGATCATCCTCCGTGCCTTGCGCCATCCTAATCGCAACGACGAAGCGCGGGGAAGGGAGAAGGAGCCGTCAGGGCCGGATGGGGAACCGCCGATCCAGCGTTGCTGGAAAATAGTCCAAGATACAGCGCCTCGCTTGCTGAGGCGCTCGCCAGGTATAGTGCAAGGCCATTTGGGGTCGCAGTTGAAAAGGGGGGGGTATGAGTACCGCCGCTATCAAGGCGAAGCGTTCCCTGGATATTTTGAAGATTGTCGTCGGAGCGGTTTATCTGCTCCGGTATTACGGGCACTACTTCGCAGCCGCATTCCCGTTTGTATTCCTTCTGGCCGCCGATCTGCCCGCAGCGATTGAGATTGGACTGAGCATTCTATTGGTCGCCATTCTCGTGGTAGAGACCGGTTTTCTGTCACTCGCCTATCATGAGCTTGATCAGCAAGGCAGCACCGTGGAGCTTTCTTGATGAGAGTAGTGATTGGTATCTGCTTGCTCGGGTGTTTAAGCGCTATGGAGGGGAGGTGATGAACTATCATCGTTTCAAGTATGGTCCAATGCCGCATGATTACGGGGTTTCTTGCAGGGGTGACTGGCTTGCCTGTGGTGTTTTCCCTTGATGGAGCACCTGGTGGATTGTTTCTGATCGTATTGGCGATATTCCTCGCCTTCGGTATGGTGCCGTTCATGGCCTGCCTGATTTCTGACTATGCGGCACGCACCGCGCTTTGGCTGCTCGCTGTTTTCTACACGATTGCATCGCTCGCTACGGTTTCCCTTCTGATTTATTTGTTTCCCAATCCGACTATTGCGCCCTTCTTGGTCGGCGCGCTGGTGATTTTTGCACTCGTTGCCGGTACTGCCATTTGGTCCCTCAGGACCAGTGATGACAGTATGGAGGCGGAATCGTAGCGTTGAGCCGGTTTGGATAAAAAGCAGGCCCCGTCAAGACCAGTAAATGCGCAAAGAAGCGTCCGTTTGGGCGAGGCAGTGTCTTCGCAGAAGGAGAGTTTCGGGGGCCGATGATCAGTCATCGGCCCCCGAACGCTTCCGGATCAGTGGTTGAAGGGATCAAGCAGACCCAAAGGCCCTTTCTCGGCAAACTCGCCAACCTGGCCTTGGGCGGAATTTGCCGAAATCTGCGATTGGCTTGCATGAAAACGGCCCGGCGGTGCTTCGATAAGTGGCTGAAAGTCGTCATCGAGAATCACGAAGCCGGCATGGCCATCTCCGCTCATGTCGGCAAAAAATCCGCCGACGACAATTCTTTGATTCCCTTGCGCGACAGCCCGGACTTCCCCGTTGAATTCAGGGGTGGGGCCAAGCGGCGAAAATTCCAAGTTCTCCAGGTTCAGCTCGGCCAGCCCAATGGCGGGTTCACCCGCGAACTCGGTGAACCTGCCTGCGACCAGAAGCCGACCGCTATCCGTATCAAGGGACATGTCGAATACGGTTCCATTTGCCTCCGGGGTATCCGCAACCACACTTCCGCCAGATGACAGCAATGCGAAGCGACCCTGAGCCCCTCCACCGATTTCGGTGAAATCACCCCCTGCCAGGACATGGTCATCGCCGTCAGAGAGAACTGACCAGACAGATCGATTCGGGTCCGGATCCCAGGTGATGGGTGAGAGCCCGGTGTCGCTCACTGCAGCGATATTCCCATTATCGCTACCGCCAATATCACCGAAAGCACCCCCTACGAAGAGAATGTCCTGGTCAGGGAAATGGGAAAGCGAGAGTACGCTTCCCAATACCTCCGGGTCGCCGGTACCGGTGATGGCGTTCCCAAGGCTGCTATCGAGAATGGCGAGTGACGAGCGCGTTTCCCCTCCGGCTTTTGTGAACTGGCCGCCGATCGCAAGATGCCCGTCTGCCACGGGTTCAACTGTCACAACCTGAGTGCCAGATACATCCGGGTCCCAGTCCAAGGCGCTACCATCATGCAAGTTAAACGCCGCACCATGACCTCTTGACTCGCCGCCTGCCTGATTGAATGCCCCAACAGCAAACAATTCACCTTCATGAATCTGCAGGTCGGCTACCACCAAGCCCCTGACATTGGCATCCCAGCTTTCGTCCAGCTCACCCGTGAGGGCATCAAAGGCGGCCAGGTGGCCCACGTCCCTGCCGCCAGCTGTCCAGAGCAGCCCAAGTACCGCAACCTTGTCTTCCGTCTCGACTAGACCAAGCACGATCCCGTCAAAGGACAGGTGCCAGCCATCGTCAGGCTGGAAAGCATTGGCAGTGTCTAGACGTGCGACCCTGTGAGCCGAATTCCCGTTGACCTCACTGAAAGCGCCACCTACATAAAGATACCCGTCCCGATGATCGACCGTATAAACGACCCCATCGGTTTCGGTTTCAATGTTGATGTCCAGAACCCCGGTTTCGGCATGCAAGGCCGCTAGATGATTCCAAGGACTTCCATTGATGGTTTCAAACTGCCCTGCGATGAATAGACGATTGTCGACAAGCTCCATGTCCATTAGGAAGGGGTCTTCAATGTCCGGCGTGAATGTTGTATCAAGGGCCCCTGTATCCGCATCCAGTAAGGCGAGACCTGGGCGAGGAGTGTTGTTGACTTCTTCGAAACGACCAGAAATATACAGTTGGTCATCTTGAAGCAGCATAGCAGTGACCCGACCATCGGTCGCTGCATCAAAGGTCTGGATATGTTCCCCGGTTTCAGCATCAATGACGCCGATGTTCACATCGGAATCACCTGATACGACGAAGTTTCCGCCAACATAGAGATGGTCGCCGGATGCAAGAATGCTATCCACATTGGTGATTTGTGATGGGTTTTCTGGGATTTCAGGATTGAAGTCTTCGTCCAGTTCCCCATCCAGGGTCAATCGCGCCAGGGCAGCATGATCGCTGCTTCCCTGTATCTCGCCGAATCGACCGGCAATATAGAGGTGGTCGTCATGCACGAGAATGTCCGAAATGAACGTGACATTACCGTCAAATGTGACTTCCCAGTCCTGGTCAACCGTGCCATCCGGGTGCAGTCGCGCGATCAGCTGATTTGGAAAGTCCCCACCGCCATCGAACTGGCCCGCTACAAACCAGCCACCATTGGGGTCCTCCACCATGACTTGTGTCGTTCCATTGGGCAAGCGGTAATTGGGGCCGGTAACCGTCATCTCGCTACCGTCGTCGCGGAACCAGCTTATGCCTTGAGTCGCGCCACCAAAGTAGCGGCCGTAGCCACCTGCATATATGCGCTGATCGTCCATGACAATGCCGAGTACGGGCGCGGCGTACTGGTAGAATGGCGCAACACCGACAGTGGTGGCAGCATGGTGCTCGGGCATCTGGAGGCTAAAGTGGTAGTTCCGATCCAGCGCCAGGCCTTCGTCGGCAGCAATAATGTCGATTGACCCACCTGAGACATCTGGAATCATGCCACCGTTCTCACAGGCCTGGACATTGCTCCAGTCGCAGTTGCGATCCGTTGAGTAGAGCAGGTCACCATCGACGGCCGGCCACCAATCCAGATGAACGCTGGCATCGCCCTGCCGCGAAGACATGTGTAAACCACCGCACTCGATCTGGATATCGTCCACATCGTCTTCGTCGACGCTTCCCGTGGCATTTTCGCTGCCACACGCGACATCACCGGGTTGAGAAATGATTACGACGTTGTAGTCCTCGCCATGCGCGATACCCATTTCGAACTCGAATGGGCCATCGCTGTCGATGGTCAGCTCGTCTTCGTCATTCAACGTCAGGACTACCGGCTCATCACCAAGACCGGTGATCTGCCCACCGATGGTCGCCAGCGGGTCGTTACTCGAACTGCTGGAGGAGCAGCCATGAATGAACATAATGCCGAATGCCAGCATCAGTGTGTTTCGGCACCTGAACTTTTCTATCTTATTGAATTTATACATTTGTCCCTCCCAGCCTGATCGTGGCATTGCAGGAATGCCCGTACGAAAAGGGTTTGTTTTGATCCCCAGACGATACATGAGCATCGAGCATTCATCCGATAAGCGCCACCCCCCAGACGGGGTACCGCCAACATCTTTGGCGCAGAATCGGACCGGGCTGGCTTCCCGGATCCGAAGGGGGGTGTTGCCGTTGAATGCCGGGCTTTTCCCACCTACGCTTTATTGGAACTGTTGATACGCAATTGGGCTGGCCGGGGTCCTTCTGTCTCCCTCTTCCAAACGAGCTGTTAATTAGCTGGCGGAAGGGAATCGGCTGGCCTGGGGAGGGGGA
>NZ_JAYGII010000064.1:0-6176 GCF_034931365.1 Natronospira elongata | reverse complement strand
GCTTCAGCATCGAGGTTGAGGGCAATCAGCCGCCGGAATTTACCAGTGATCCAGACCTTGATGCTCAGGCGGGTGAAAGCTATCAGTACATCGCTACAGCCCAGGATCCCCAGGACGGGGCCATTACTATCACGGCAGTGAATATACCTGAGTGGTTAAGCCTCTCAGACCAGGGCGACGGCAGTGCAATCCTTGAGGGTATTCCCGATCTGGATGATATCGGCCCTCACGGGATTGTGATTGAGGCCGAGAGCGAATTCGGTCTGAGCGTGCAACAGGATTTCGAGATTCAGGTGGATGGTGAGATAGAGCCACCCGTATTTCTCAGTGAACCGGATCAGGAGGCATACGCCGGAACTACCTGGACCTATCAGGTTTCTGTGCAAGATCCTCAGGAGCTGGGGGTGCATGTGAATGCCGTGACGCTGCCTGATTGGCTATCCTTTGTGGACCAGGGAGGAGGCGAAGCCTTGCTGGAAGGCGCCCCGGATTTTGAAGATGTGGGCGTTCACCTTGTTGTCTTGGAGGCACAGAACCAATTCGATGAGAGAGCCGAACAGGCCTTTGAGCTATCGGTGGTAGCAGATTCTGATGATCAGCTAAGCCTGATTATGGAGTCCTATCCTTCTACCCTTCAGGCAGGGAAAGCACTCACTTTGCATCTTGAAGTAGAGAATCCTGGCGACGGCATGGCACAAGAGGTAAGCCTTTCCGCAAGCATTTACGCCAGCGAGGCGGTGGCAATTCAGCCCATGGATGAGGTCGCAGAAGGCTGCCATCTCGATCAGAGTCGCCATCCTTGGGAACTGGAGTGTTCGCTGGGAGACATGGAAGGATCTTCCTTTCAGGATATCTTGTTCGAGCTTGAGAGCAGCGTTGCCGGCGATGTTTTCATGTCGGCTGAGCTTTTCAGTGAGTCGGATGCCTTGATCGGTGATCACGCTTTGGCTGAATTGTCCCTGGCAGGGCATGAGTCGATTGGTATTGGTGCAGATCAAGTCCTGGAATACGTTGCGCAGCGTGTCGTGGTCGGTGACCTCACTGGTAATTCCGTCTCGGATTTGGTTCTGGCGACGGGCAGCGGTGAGCCGAGTCTCCTGCTCCATAACGACGGTGAGTCCGATTTTGAGGTTCAGCAGACCTTGGCAGAAGAATTGGACATACGCGATGCCTTGCTGGCGGATATAAGCGGTGATGGCCGACAAGAGCTGGTGTTGGTCAATGCCAACGGTCCCAGCCTTGTTAAGGGCATGGACGGCGATTTGCGGTACGAGACCGTCTCTGAGCTGGAATCAGGTGGTGCGGTCAGTGGGTTAACGACTGATTTGACCGGTGATGGTTGGCAGGACCTGTTATTGCTGACCGGGTCGTCGGAGATTCTGCTATTCGTCAATCAAGGTGGGCAGTTGACTCCTGCAGGCGGTTTTCCGCTCCCCGAGGCGTCCATCGCTGCGGCTGCGGACCTGACTGGGGATGGTAGGCCAGAGTTGATATTGGGATGGATCGACGGTCGGGTGCTCATCATTCGGCCGGTGATCGATTCTTTATTAGCCGCTCATGGAGAACAAGCAGCCCTTGATTATTTGATCCTGGATGAATACAACGTTGGGCCCGGACTGCTTGATATTGCCACGGGCGATATTACTGGTAGCGGCTACCCGGATATGGCTGTTGCCCGGGGGAAAGATGGTCGGCCACATGGCAAGATTCCTGCCAATGCAGTGTATTTCAACGATGGGAGCGGCCACTTAGGGCATCATCTGGACTTGGGACGTGTTGATAGTGTTGCGGTTGAACTACAGGATCTAACCGGAAACGGTCGTCTTGATCTCATGTTCGGGAATTCTCGGGGCGGGCATCAGGTGTACCGGAATCATCGCAATGGTGTTATTCGGCTCGCGGACCGCATTCTAAAGCATTCTGGATCTCGTCAATTGTTATCTGCTGATCTGGACGGTGATGGTCGCTGGGACTGGGTTTCGTTGCGGGATGACGGTGAAACCGTGGACCTATACCCAAGCAGCGAATCGCCCCTGTTTCCGAGAGCTAATCTCGGACTCTCGGTGAGCTTGGGGGATGAAGCGCTTGATATCCGGGATTCCCGGCCAGTAAGCATCAGGGTGACTAACGAGGGACCCGATATCAGTGAGGCAGTGACGCTCAATATTGAGGTACCTGCGGGCATCAGTATCGATAGCGGTGAACATGACTGTGAAGCTGTGGGCGGGGGGCTCCAGTGCGCTCTGGGTGATATCCCGGTTGGTGGTGAGAAAGAGCTTGCTTTGAAGCTCGAAGCTACCTCGCCTGGGCAGTTTGAGTTTCAGTTCTCACTGACTGCTGACACTGAGGACCCTCAGCCAGAGAATGCCCAGTACGCGGCTACGTGGGTGGTGGAGCATGGAGGTTTCCGAAGTGGCTGCAGTACTGGGCTTGATCCAAGAGACTGGGTGATGTGGTTGATTCTGTTGCTGAGCCTTCAACTCTTCAGACGACGAGCGTCAATGCGAATGTCGTCAATCAGGTCTGGCGGTGGCCAGTGATGTCTTCCAGTTTGCTCCGGCCAAGAATGGAAGGTTCGGGCTGAAGTGTGGCGTGCCCGATATCAAACTGTGAAGCGAGTATATTCTCAAGACGCCACTGTACAGCCGGCCAGTGGTCGAGCTGATGAAGGACTACATGTGCTGATAATGCGGTTTCCTGGGAGGATAAGGCCCAGATGTGCAGGTCATGGACGGAATGCACCCCTGCGTCATCGGCCATGACGCGCCCCACCTCTACCAAGTCGATGTGTGGCGGTACCGCTTCCATGACCACGTGTGAAGCCTCCTTCAGCAACCGCAGGGCGGCGACCGTGATCAGCATACAAATGAACAGTGTCAGAATTGGGTCAATGGGTGTGAACCCAGTTAGAAGTATGACGAGCCCTGCTGTAATGGCAGCTACAGAGCCCAGCAGGTCCCCAAGTACGTGCAGTAGTGCTCCTTTGTTATTCAGATTCCTTTCGCCCTGAAATAAGACCGCTGCGAGGGTGAGGTTCAGAAGCAGGCCGATGCTTCCGACGATGAAGACAATATTGCCCTCCACTGGCCGGGGCTCAACCAAGCGCTGAATGGCGGCCAGTGACAAGGCACCAACGATCAGCAGCATGATCGTGGCATTGATCATGGCGGCGAGGACTTCGGCACGGCCCAGTCCGAAGGTGTGACGGTGGCTGGCGGGCCGCTGGGCCAGCCAGGCGGCGGTGGCCGCCAGGGCCAGGGCCAGGGAGTCCGAGGCCATGTGAGCGGCATCGCCCATCAGGGCCAGGGACCCGGCAATCCAGCCGAAGGTGAATTCCACCACGGCAAAGGCCAGGGTGATGACAATGCCGATGATAAAGGGAGCTGCCCCAGTCCTGCCGCCGCCCTGATGATCGTGGTGATGTCCGTGCATTGCTTTACCGCCGAAGGCGGGCGCCGGCGGCTGCCGGGGCCCGCCTTCCTCGTTTAGCGCAGCTTGAAGGTGTCCAGCTTCTTGTCCACTGCAACATTGCGAAGCTGAACATACTCGGGCAGGCCTTCTGAGTTGTAGGGCGGATAGGCTTCGCCCTGAATCAGCGGTGCCAGATAGGCACGGCCGGCGTCGGTGATGCCGAAGCCGTCCTCGCTGATGAACTCGCGAGGCATCTTCTTTTCCACGTTGGCCACCTCGGCGAGGGGGGCCTCGTCGATTTCCCAGCTGTATGGCGCATCGGACAGGCGCTTGATGGCCGGCATGACGCTGTTCTTGCCCGCAAGAGCCATCTCCACGGCAGCCCGTCCTACTGCAACCGCTTGCTGCAGGTCGGTCTCAGAGGCCAAGTGACGGGCCGAGCGCTGCAGATAATCCGCCACTGCCCAGTGGTATTTGTGCCCCAGGGCTGACTTGACCATATCGGCAATCACCGGACCGACGCCACCCAACTGCTTGTGCCCAAAGGCATCCACGCTGCCGGCATCCGCCAGGAAGTTGCCCTCGGCGTCCCGTGTCCCTTCGGAAACCACCACCGTGCAATAGCCGTAGTCTTTTACCGCCTGGTCTACCTTGGCGAGGAATTTTTCCCGGTCAAAGGCGATTTCCGGGAAAAGAATGACGTGCGGCGGTTCTTCATCCGTTTTGCCCGCCAGGCCACCGGCGGCGGCGATCCAGCCCGCATGGCGCCCCATCACCTCAAGCACGAAAACCTTGGTTGAGGTTCGAGCCATGGACATCACATCCAGAGAGGCTTCCAGGGTGGAAACCGCAATGTACTTGGCCACCGAGCCGAATCCCGGACAGGTGTCGGTAATGGGCAGGTCATTATCCACGGTTTTGGGCACATGGATGGCCTGGATGGGGTAACCCATGGTCTCCGAGAGCTGGGAGA
Source organism: Natronospira elongata (assembly GCF_034931365.1). Lineage (NCBI taxonomy): Bacteria > Pseudomonadati > Pseudomonadota > Gammaproteobacteria > Natronospirales > Natronospiraceae > Natronospira > Natronospira elongata. Next base: position 1,792 of record NZ_JAYGII010000064.1, on the reverse strand, counting down.
CCTTGAGGCAGGTGTCGGCGGAATCCCCGCCCCCGTTGTAGAAGAAATAGCCGATATTGTGCGCCTTGAAGACCTCGATCAGCCGCTCATACTCGGCGCGATTCTCCTCCAGGCTTTTCAGCTTGTAGCGACAGGAGCCGAAGGCGCCGCCGGGAGTATGTTTGAGCGCCGCAATGGCCTCGTCACTTTCCTGGCTGGTGTCAATCAGGTCTTCGGTCAGGGCCCCGATGATCCCGTCACGGCCGGCATAGACCTTGCCAATTCGGTCCCCGTGCTCCCTGGCCGCTTCGATGACTCCGGCGGCGGTGGCGTTAATGACGGCGGTGACGCCCCCTGATTGGGCGTAGAAAGCGTTGCGTTTGGCCATTGGGCGACCTCCTCCCGAAATCGGAATCCAGACTGTGTAGGCGGGGAATAATCCCTTGCGACAAGTGCGGAAGGATAACGGAAATAGACTATTATTGCCGCCCCCATAGCTCGAGAAGAGGCGGATTTGGGCGGAAATGTCTTGGAAAAATCTTTCCCCCTTGTTGACTGCCCCCTTCGAGCCGGTTAGTTTTGCCCGCATCAGTGTCTTTGTCTTCCGTGCGTGCTCCCGATACAAGGGGCGCTGTCGCGGGAAGTTGCGGAACCGGATCGAATCAGCCAAAGCGAGAAAAGCTCATGCGTATCGTCATGCTTGGGGCCCCCGGTGCGGGGAAGGGAACACAGTCGCGACAACTGGTGGAGACCTATGGCATCCCCCAGATTGCAACCGGGGATCTGCTACGGGCAGCGCTCAAGGCCGGGACTGATCTTGGTCTGAAAGCCAAGGCCGCCATGGACGCGGGCCAATTGGTGTCCGATGAAATCGTCCTCGGGATTATCAAGGAGCGACTGAAGGAAGGCGATGCCCGGGACGGCTTCATCCTCGACGGCTTCCCACGCAATATCGCCCAGGCGGAGGAACTGGATCGGATGCTGGCCGAAATCGGCCAACCCCTGGATCTGGCTATTCTGATGGACGTGGACGAGGACAAGCTGGTCCAGCGTCTCGCCGGCCGGCGGGTCTGCCAGCACTGTGGCAATGTGCACAACATTTACTCCGCACCTCCCAAGCTCGAAGGCCAGTGTGACGCCTGCGGCGGGCCGCTGGCCCATCGGGCGGACGACAACGAGGAAACGGTTCTCAACCGCCTGCGGGTCTACGATGCTCAAACCCGGCCTCTGGTGGAGTATTTCCGCGGCCAGGGCAAGCTGGCCACGGTGGATGCCGACGGCGAGATGGAGGACGTGTTCCGTCGCCTCAAGGCGGTCCTCGATCCGGTCAAGAGTGGTACGGCGCCGGCTGCCAGCTCCGGCGGCGCGGCCGGTGCCGTGACGCCCTATAGCACTGAGCCGGCAGCCGATGCGGCCACGGGGCGCCCCGGTGGCGGCGATGACGCCGCGGAACCGGCTGCGGCCCGGACGGTGAAGAAGGCCACCAAGAAGAAGGCCACCAAGAAGAAGGCCTCCAAGAAGAAGGCCACCAAGAAGAAGGCCACCAAGAAGAAGGCCACCAAGAAGAAGGCCTCCAAGAAGAAGGCCTCCAAGAAGAAGGCCTCCAAGAAGAAGGCCACCAAGAAGAAGGCCACCAAGAAGAAGGCCTCCAAGAAGAAGGCCTCCAAGAAGAAGGCCACCAAGAAGAAGGCTTCCAAGAAGAAGGCCTCCAAGAAGAAGGCCTCCAAGAAGAAGGCCACCAAGAAGAAGGCCTCCAAGAAGAAGGCCACCAAGAAGAAGGCCTCCAAGAAGAAGGCCACCAAGAAGAAGGCCA
>NZ_JAYGII010000063.1:0-7070 GCF_034931365.1 Natronospira elongata | reverse complement strand
CCCCTCGCGACTTCGTTACTCCTCGCTCATGTAGCACAGAGGCTACACTACGCTCGTCGCGCCTCGCGAGAGGAAAAATCCCGTTGGCTGCGGGCGCGAATGAATTAATCAGAGGTTCCCTAAGCAAGATGGCAGTGGCGACACCGCTCTACACCGCCTGCACCCGGAAATCCTGGTTCAAGAAGCACCAGTCAAACCGGGAAGCACTCCATCGACACAGCGAGTACTCCTACCTTCCCTTCACCCGCCCCGGGCAACGCCCCGACTACGAACTCCGCGACGCCAATGGCGGAGTCACCCAACATCGCCTTGATCCGGAGACCTTCGAAGACGCCATGGACCGGTGGCTGAACCGGCTCTGGACGCCACGCTGACCCCGGCGGCTCGGCCGCGACAGCTTCAAGTTACAAGCCTCGAGCTACAAGCCACTCACTACGAGCTTGAAGTCAACAACTCGCACCACCCTGCTTGCAGCTTGAAGCTCCCCGCTCCCGGCAACAGCCGGGCCGCCCTAACAAGCGGGCCACCCCGGCGGATACCACCACGCTCGTTTCATACGTGCCCTGTTCCGTTGCTTGGGTGGGAGGGTAAGTGGCTGGGTGGCTGAACGGTTCGCTCGCGCCGCGCCGGACTGAAAGCCGTAGTGGCGCTACGGCTTGAGGGACAAATGCGTCGGGAACGTATTTGGACTCGCACATCGTGCGAGGCCGCGAGCGAAAGCGAGCGGTGAGGCCCAGGGACGGGCCAAACAGGCCAAGCGAGCGGGCGCCACAGACAGCCAGACGCCGGCCAGCGTGAAGCCTGAACCGAGCAGATGAACTCAAGATCTGCACTGCGCTGAGACCCCGCACCCAGCTTCCCCGAAGGGAGCGGTCCCGCCCGAGCAACGGAACCCCTTAATGCCCTATCAAGCGGGCCACAGATTCTGACTCTACGGCTCCAGAATATCTCTGGATTCAGGGACTTGCAAGGGGGGTTATGCAGAACCCCGGAATTGCTCTTGTTGTGGTACATCCGCGACATTCGATGAGTCTCCATTCACTCCATTCATGGGCACCTCAGACCAACTTATTACAAAATTCTGGCCGCTTCACCAGCTCAATCCAGCCCCTCCGACCTGATCAAACTGCTGCCGCAAGCCTGGTGTGGTCCACCGGCCCCATGGGCTCATGAGGCCTCGGACTGGCGCTTGGGTGGCTGTTGGCGCAGGCGGGAGAACAGTTTCTTCAGGGTGCTGTCCAGGGCCTGCTGGGTCTTCAGGGACTTTTCGGTCTGGCTGCCCTTTTTGGGGCGGTTGCCGTGGGCGAGGCTGTTGCGGATCTTCTTGAGTTCTTCGTAATCGCCGCGTCGGGCCGGATCACCGCGTAGGCCGTCCCTGAATTCCTGCTCCGCATTTTCACGCTGGTTGTGGTCGGTGACCGCTTCTCCGCTTTCAAGCAATGAACTGATGAAGGCCTCGCAGCCAAAGATGGCGGCGCGGGGGTAGTCGCCCTGTTTCAGGTAGAACTCTGCCTGGTGCCATTGTTGCCGGCCACGGTCTTTGTCTTTGGCCCAGCTCAATCGGTCCTTGAGACCCTCTGTGAACAATGCGCCGGTACCGGGCAGCGGCTCGTTGAGTACTGGCATAAAGGTATTGAGCTTGGCCTGGGCCGAGCCCAGATTGAAAAGGCGTTCGTAATAGGCGGCCTCGGAGAGGCAGCGGATCCTGTCTTCCGGGATGCCTTCTTTCTCAAGTAATGGGGCAAAAACACCGTAATTGCCATCGTGGTCGAAACGCTCAAGCGCCTGCACCCAGTCCATGAGGTGCAGCATGCTGTGCAGGTCATGGACGGTGCCGAGCTTCGTATCCGGGTTGTACTGGCCGTAATAGATGTGCTGGATCTCGATTCCATGCAGGCGACGCAGCATCATGGCGCAGACCAGGGCCAGCATGGGCAGGTGGCGCAGGCCGTGTGTGATGTCCAGGATGACCTGGTCATCGGGATTCACGTGCTCGGACATGACGGCCAGGGTGCTGGTGAGATCGGCCGGTTCGCTGCCTGCCGGGATCAATCCCAGTTCCAGCTCAAAGGGGCAGTGTTCGTTGAGCAGGGGTTTAACCGAATCCAGTTGGGCCTGAGTCACGGTATGTTTTTCGCAGGCCTCCATGAGGTTGATGATGGTGTCATCCGCCTCGGGAATGTTCTGGGTTTCAACCAGAAACTCCCACATGCTGCCACTGGTACCCAGGATGACCATGCGGTCCGGTGCGCGTTTTTCGGCAAGGCTCCAGCCAAAATAGGCGGTTTCATGCTCCTCGCCATTAGGAAAGCGGTAGACCGTCTGGCGGTAGCCATCCTGGTCCTTGGGTGTTCGCCCGATGAAGCTGATCAGTACGGTTGACACTTTTCTCTCCAGAGTCTTTGCAAAAGCCGTGGGTTCATTCGTCAAGAATGCGCTTGTAGACTTCCCTGGCCTCTCCAGCGGCGCCCTTCAGCTTGCCGTCCCAGATGAAGCTTTCACGCATCAGTTCGCGGATGAACTCGGCGGCCTGGCGTTTCCGGTCGGGATCTTCCAGGGCATCAACTGCCTGGGCGAGTTCACGCCGACGAATCACGGCCTTCTGATTGGTCTCCCCCGTCTTTTCCTGGACCTCGGCCAGCATTCTCTTGAGCCAGGCAGGGGTACTGCCTTCGGCCTCGATTCGCGGCACATACTCGGTCTTTCGGGCGTAGTCGGCAAGCACGAGACGCGCCTGCTTGGCTGCCACGAAATCGTTCCGCCTTCTATCCGGGTCCAGACACATGTGACGAAGCTGCCCCGGCCATTTTTCAGACGCCTCGGGGTCGGCCATGGCCAGGAGGTTCTTCATGCGTGATGTAGAGATCCAGTCGTCTTCACCCTGCTCCTTGCAGGCCGTCAGCATGGTGCGCTCAAACTGGCGGCGCCATGCAGCCCGTTGCTCCGGTCCGAGCCTGTGCAATTGGATGGGGTTCTGGTTGGCGCGGAACTGGCTGGCTTTCTCGTTCAGCTCAAAATGAACCTGACCGAAACCAAATGGCTTGCCCATGCCCTGAGAATGACGGAGTTTGGCATCACCGCCCCATTCCAGTATCCAGACCAGGGCACCCAGTTCTTCCGGTTTCAGGTTATGGAAGACAAGCCGCCCCTGAAAGCGGGTACCGGCTGGCAGCGTGTGCAACTGAACCTGCACTCTGGTGTTCTTCTTCTGCTCAGCCGTGAGGGGCTGTACGCCCACTGTCTTTTCATTCCGGGCGGGATAGCGCTTGAAACCACGGACCCTGGCTGGTGGGTTCTTGCTGTCCAGATAGGTGATGTACTGGGGACCCAGATTCTTCTCCTGGAGAATCCTCTCCAGCTTTTCCACCCAGGGGCCCTTGCTGAGTCGTTCCCCACTGTCATCGGTTGGCTGTTGAAGGTAGCTGGGGAAGTAACTGGGCTTGGGGCCATTGAGGATCGTGGGGGACTGGGCCTCTTCGGCCACATTGCCCTGCGCCCGGGCAGTTTCCACGGAAACCCGGCCCTTCAGCGCATCGTCGGGGTCTTCTCCCACGGCACCAAACAGCAGATCCGCGAAATCGTAGCCGTTTTCCACACCGGGCTGGCTGAGGTGATCGCCGGAAACATGACCGATGGCGTCCTGTACGCCGTAGTCACCGGCCAGTTTGGGCATGTAGGCCAGGCCGATCCGATAGCCGCGCTCGGATTCCACATAGAAGACGGGCATGGCCTGCCCGGCAAAATACTGCTCACGCCAGTATCCGGGCCAGGCCATGTCCTTCTTGCTCGCATCCGGCAGGCCCGGCTCGCCTTCATGAACGCGGAGAAAGTCCTGCCAATCCCGGGGGGATAGGTTGACGACATCTTCGGCACGTTCATTGAAAAAGATGAAATCCCGCTTCTTGCCCTTCTCGTCTCTGCTGTCGGAGATCTGCATGGTGAAGACCGGCATGCCGGATTCCGGACCATTGTCGTCCGGGACGGCCAGGCCCTCCTTGCGTCGGAAGGGCAGTTCCCATTCGTAACCGGGCTTGCCATTGTCATGACAGTATTGTTCCCAGTTCGAGAATTTGTCTGCGACCGTTTCCCTGGCTGCAAAGATTGGCGTTGAGATACCCAGCCAGTTTTCCAGGTCACGGTGATGCAGCGGGAGAAAGTCACAGGGGATGAGCTGGTGGCGGCCACTGGCCTCGTCCCACTGCAGCCAACCCGACTTGATCTTTCCCTTCAGCCTGCCCATGTAGGCGCCCTTGACGGCATTGCCGGAAATATCCCGCAGGCCGAGCATGCGGTCATCCACAAACCGCATGCGCCCGAAGGCGGCGATTTCGGTGACGGCGCGGAGCATGCCCTTGAGGCTGCTGCCGGGGATGATGTAGTTGCCGTCGGCATCGCGCACGGGACGGACCTTGCCGGGGCCGTTGCCGCTCTTTTCCTGTTCGCCGCCCACCAGGAGCGGGGAGTCGGCGACGAGTTCGTAGTGGATCTCGCCGCTGAGGCCGTCCTGGAAGGGGATGTCGTGGCTGACCTGATTGCCCCAGTCCGGAATGTGTACCCAGTCAGACAGGGGGACGAAGTTGTAGGCGGCGTCCAGGTGCTTGAGTCGGTTGTTGCCTTGTTGCTTGCTCATTGCTCCCCTCCCAGACCGATAAGCCCTGCGGTGAACGGGCGAAAGCCCAGATCCTTGTCATGCCGCCAGTAGCGGCGGTAGTGAAGGTGCTGCCCGGCTTCGGTGGCCGCCCGATGGCTGACGGTGTCACAGAGGTAGGGGCCTTCTGCTTCGGGGGTGAGCCGGGTGAGATGCCAGCCGCCACGGGCGTCCTGCCGGATGGCCAGTGACTGGCCCCGGTCATTGACGGCCTCGGCACTCAGCAGCTCGCCGTGTTGCTCTGCCGCGCTTTTCATGTCGGGCAGGCCATCCCGGAACAGCCATTGACGGGACTGGCATTGCAGCCAGCCGGCAGTCGGCTCGAATGCCTCCAGTTGCTGGATGAGTGCCTCATGGCTCTGGATGGTTTCGTGTTCCATCTCAAGCCCGCTGGCCCGGAATTCAGGCAGCCCCTTGACCGTGTCCGAACGGCGCAGCTTCTCCCAGGCGCTGATCATTGCGTCATTCATCAGGCACTTTCCTCCATGGATTCGGCTTCGGCTTTTTCACTGTCTGCTTCGGGCCCGGATTGTCTGTCCAGCCAGTCACGCAGGGAGCCGGTGAGTTCACCTTCGAAGAAACCGTTGCCGCTGGTGGTACGGGCACCGAAGGCCAGGCGGCCCTGGCAGAGATCGTCCAGGGTGAGTTTGAGCGCCTGGATGATTCGTTGCTTCAGGGCGGTGTCGGCCAGATCTTCAATGGGGCGGACATTCAACCGGATGGGTATGTCCAGGGTCGCACCGCTGATGACTTCCTCGGCAAACAGCACCCGGTCGCGCACTCCGCCGGTGAAACGATCGATACTGTTGTGCGGCAGAATGCGGCTTTTGACCTTGTCCAGGCTGAGGTAGCTGTCATCGAGGTAGAGGCGTCCTGCCTGGCCGCTGCCGTCGCCCTTGAGCTCCCCAAAGAGCGGCTTTACCTCTTCCGGGGTGTCCTTACCCTGGCCGTCTTCGGCCCAGCGCCCGGCAAGGCAGTTTGAGTAGTAAACAAAACGATGGCGCAGGGCCCCCTTGAGACTGCTGCCGGGCACAAGCAGGCGCTTGCCCTTGTGACGGACGATCTGGGCTTTGCCCTTCTCCCAGCGGACCCAGCCCTCGGTCACGGGCAGCATGGTGTTGGCGGCTTCCGGGCCATCCTGCCCGAGCAGCTCGGCGACCGAATGGTGGCCCGCCCCGATCCGCCAGGCGCCGCGTGGCTTGAGGATCAATCGACCGTCCTGCCAGCCCTGGTCATTCGGCCGGTAGCCCTGGCAGGCGCCGGTAATGTCTTCCAGTCCATCGGTCTCGTGGAGACCGGCGGGCAACTGCTGCAGTGCCCTGGCCGATTCGCGGAGGGTGAAACTGCGGGCGTGGACGCTACAGACACGGAGTTTGCCCAAGCCCGCGCGGGTACCACCGCCGAGACGAAAGCCGGGGTGATGCAGCAGACCGAGCAGGTCCTGCCAGATACCGGAATCCTTGTCTTCCCGGAAGCGAAGTTCGAGCGCGAAGCGATAGCCGGTGGGCAGCACGGCGCGGTCGAACTTGCCGGTATCCGCCGCCGCGCCCTTGTCATTGATGGCGACCCGATGCCGGAAGGCGGGGGCCTCGCGGGTGAGGCGGCGGGCCTCGGCGATCAGGGGATCGGACAGGCGCTCGCTATCGGGGCTGAGCAGGCCTTCCACGGCCCGGCCCTGGCTGTCGAGCATCACGCCCCAGGAGACGGCCAGGCTTGAGGCCTGACCGAGGTTACGATCCTGAAAACCAAAGACATCATTGAGGCGTTGCTCATCAACGGCGTCCAGGCCGGCATACAGGTGGCGCATGACACCCGCGAGGCTGGAGCCGGGAATGGCCGGCAGGTCATTGGCATCGGTCACCAGACGGGTGTCGAAATTGCCATCCGGATTGCCGGTGCTGATGGACAGGGGCGTGGCGGTTTCCACCACCACTCTGGCGATATGCAGGACTGCGTCTGTCATTGTGTGGACCTCCCTGAGCAATCGGCCTGGCACTGGTGGGCGAACTGCCGGATCACGCGGATGAAGCTGCGCTCGGTGGCCGCCTCTTCCCTGGCCTCTTCAAGCAGCTGCTGCAGCCGGGTGGCCAGTGGCACCATCTCCTGCTGCCATGCCAGCTGTTCCTGCCAGCCCTCGGCACCCGGCTTGATGATGGCGGCATTGCCCTGGAACAGTCTTTCCATGAGTTCATCGGCCTTGTCGGATTGATTGGCCGCTTCCATGACCCGGCCCCATTGGGCGGCCGAGGGGCCGAAGTCTTTCTCAACGGGCACGCCCTGCAGGCTGCGGGCGCTGTTGAGGGCTGCCCGCCAGGCTCTGACGAGGCCGGCCGATTGATCCCGGCCCTCGTCTGCAGCCTGTTCATCCTGGCGACGGTCTTCCAGCCAGGTGATCAGGGCGGATTGTGGCCGCTCGGGGCGG
>NZ_JAYGII010000062.1:0-7121 GCF_034931365.1 Natronospira elongata | reverse complement strand
CCGGTGCCCGCCGGCAGCATGGCCAGTTTCCGTGCCACCGACGAAGCCATCCGGGACTTTCGCCAGGGCATCCGTGAACGACTCAATGGCGTCGATGGCATTCGTAATCTGGGCTTCGCCGGCCGCATGCCCGGCAGCGATCATCTGATGTTTCAAACCATCCGGGCGGCCGATGATGCCGAGATCGAAGCCCCGGGTATTGCCGTGGGTTGGGATCCCGATGCAATGGACATCCTGGGTTTGCGCCTTCTGCACGGCCAACTGCCGGAGGAGCCGGACCGGGAGCTGGCCGTGGTCAACCGTCACCTGGCCGAGCAGTTCTGGGGCCGCACCGATGTGGTGGGTGAGTTTGTCGAGCAGACCACCGGTGGCTTTGGCGGCAGCAGTGAAGCCGAGCCCATGGAGATTGTCGCCGTGGTGGAAGACATTCACTTCGGCCATCCCCGGGACCCCATGCGGCCCACCGTCCTGCTTGCCGACGGTGGCATGGCCTATTTCGCCGCCCTGCTCATTGATGGCGAGGTCAATCGCGAGCAACTGGACGCGGCCATCGGCGAGTTCCTGCTGAATCACGAGATTCCCCTGGAAATCGAACGGGTCCAGTCCCTGGAAGACGCCTTCACCGATCGCTTCGCCCAGGACCGCTCCCGGGTGTGGATGACCGGCCTTGGTGCGGTCATCGTGCTGATCATGGCGGTGCTCGGCTTCTACGGTACCCTGCGCTTCCTGATGCAGGGCCATCGCTTCGAGTTCGCCCTGCGTTCGGCCGTTGGTGCCGGCCCGGGCAGTCTCTACAAGGATGCCATGCGCCATGGCCTGACCCTGGCCGCGCCGGGTCTGCTGATTGGGCTGCCCATTGCGGTGCTGGCGGTGGTTTCCCTGAGCGACTATCTGGGTGCGATGGACGCACGTGTCTGGCCGGCAGCACTGATGGCGGCGGTCCTGTTGACCGCGGCCCTGGTCCTGGCCATTCACCCCATCGCCCGACAGGCCGCCGGCCAGGATCCGGCACCGGCCCTGCGGGGTGAATAACGGCAGGAACAAATGGCGGAAAGTGAAGGCCTGGCCTATGCTTGACTCAATCCAGGCATAGGCCGGGAAAGCATACTGATTCGGCAGATGAGGACCACACCATGAGCCTGTCCGTCATTGCATTGATCGGCATTATCGCCTGGACCTTCCTGCTGATCTTCATCAACGAGATCATGCGCTCCTGGCTGGTCTTGAGCGGGCGCAAGGATCCCGGTACCTTCCAGCCGGACGGCAGCGATGTCTCGCCCTTCGCCCACCGCCTGGCCCGCGCCCATGCCAATTGCTACGAAAGCTTCCCCCTGATCGGCGGTGTCCTCCTGCTGGCCATCGCCACCGGCCATACCGCCATCACCGATCCCCTGGCCCTCTGGCTGCTGGCTGCCCGCATCATCCAGTCCGGCATTCACCTGGCTTCCATCGCCGGCCCGGCCGTCACCGCCCGTTTTGTCTTCTACTTCATCCAGCTACTTATCGTCGGCTGGTGGCTGATCGGCTTCGCTTGCGAATATCTCCTCTAGCCGCCCAGCCATTGGGATTACCTCGGTGATGCCTCAGGCTGTGTCTTGTCCTGGCATTGTCCGAAGGGGGCACAATGGATCCGGTCATGCGCTTGCTTGCCACCTTCTTCTTCCTGTTTCTGATCGGCGGCGGGGTCACCGTCCTGTACTGGAACTGGCTTCTGTCCCAGTTCTTTCAGAAACTCAAGACCGAAATGCCCGAGACCTTCCAGGCAATGGGCCGGCCGGGCATTGTCACGGTGGAGTCGCCCACCCAGATGTGGGCGCAATTACGCTTCATCCTCAAACGGGAATACCAAGCCGACGGCAGCTTCACCCTGACTCAACTGGGTGACCGACTTTATCGTCTCTTCTGGATCTTCCTGATGGTCATCGGCCTGATGATTTTCAGCTTCCTGTTGCTGGTCCTCTATAGTTTCCTGCTGGAGATGCAGGGTTAGAGCTCTCAGGCGCCCGGCATTACAATACGGTCTCACCATCAGCGGATCATGCCGCAGCGCATTCGGAGCGTGGCCGCAAAAAGTGTATTCAGAGAGATAAAGGGGCTCGGCCTGGATGGGAATCAAATGGGGGAGGGGGATTGTTGCCGGCGCCAATACGGCGAGCGCCCCTGCGCACATCAAACGTATACTCCTGATCAGCCTGCTGCGGCTGCCCATCATCGCCATGGGCCAGATTCCGCCCGATGACTGCGCTGATCCGGACAGTCAGGCCAGCACGCCCTCTCGGGCCTTCATGCCCATCGACGATGGCTCGGTCGTGCGTCACCGGCCGACCGGCCTGGAATGGCAACGCTGTGCCATTGGCCAGCAATGGCATGACGGCGCCTGTCTGGGGGAGGCCGAGCGATTGAGCTGGGAAGCCGCCGGGGAGGTTGCGCAGGCAAAGGGCGATGGCTGGCGCCTGCCCCTGCCCTGGGAGCTGCAATCCATTGTCGAATACTGCCGTGTGGGCCCCGCCATCAACCGTCAGGTATTCCCTGACCAACCCCTGGCACCTGCCAACGTCTGGTCCGGCATGCCCTATGCCGGCGCCGCCGGATACGCCTGGAGTGTCCGCTTCTCCACCGGCGAAGGCAGTTGGGGTCTCAAGCATCGCGGCAGTCGTGTCAGGCTGGTAAGGGACAGCCAGGCCGAACGCCAGCGCCAGTCCCTCATCCAGACCTGGAAAGCCACCGCCCAGACCCCGCCGGGACAATTACTCTCCGCAACCCTGCAGTGGAAGCTCCCCAATGAACTCCTCACTGCCCGCAATGCCCTGGAAAGGATCGCGCAAGTCGGCTTCGCCTCCGCCTGTTTTCATGAAGACACCCCACGGCGAACCCCGAGCAGTGCCTTCGATATCAGCGACGACGGCAAGACCGTCCTCCATCGACCAAGCAGCCTGGAATGGCAACGCTGCCCCCTGGGCCAGAACTGGGCGGGTGACAATTGTGAGGGCGAGGCCAAGCGAGTCGATTGGCAGAGCGCACAGGAAATCGCCGAGCAACAGGCACACGGCTGGCGCCTGCCCACAATCGGCGAACTGGTCACCATCGCCGAAACCTGTCGCAGCGGACCGGCCATCAACCAGCAAATATTCCCGGGTATCACTGAAGGCCGATCCGCCTTCTGGTCCGTCACCCCCTATGCCGGCTCAGACACCTACGCCTGGGATGCCGATTTCGCCGATGGCAGCTTCGGCTGGACAAGAAGAACAATCCCGCTCGGTATTCGATTGGTCCGGGCACAGCCCTGATCCCTCGGGCTCACGCATGCCATATCGGGCACTGTACGATTGGCTCAGCAAGGCACCATAATGAGTTCCAAGGTTGAAGCAGAGGTTATGGCATGAGCCAGAAGGAAACAGGCTTGCGCATTGAAGCGCTAGACAACCCGGCCTGTTATCCCCACCCCGTCGACTCGGTGGAGCGTATCGAGACCCACGGCAACTGGATCCTGTTGGCTGGTGAGTACGCCTACAAGATCAAAAAGCCCGTGGACCTGGGTTTCATGGACTTCACCAGCCTGGAAAAGCGCCGCTTCTACTGCGAGGAGGAAATCCGTCTCAACCGCCGCCTGGCTCCGGCCCTTTACCACCGCGTGGTCAATATCAGCGGTACAGCCGAGGCGCCGCGCATCGACGGCGACGGCGAGCCTTTCGAGTATGCCGTGCTGATGAGTCGCTTCGATCATGGCCAGCGCCTGGACCACCGCCTGGCACGCGGTGAGCTCATCCCGGAATCGCTGGATGAGCTCGCCCGCGACATCGCCGTCTTTCACGCCGACGCCCCGGCTGCCACGCCCGACGGCGACACCGAGCCGCAATATGGTGACCCCGCCGCCCTCCAGGCCATGGCCGCCGATAACTTCCGCGACTGCTGCCGCCTGCTGCCCGAGACCGACCACCCCCGCCTGCAAAGCGTCGAAGCCCTGAGCGAGGCCCGCTTCAAGGCCCTGGCCGAGCAGCTCGAAAGCCGTCGCCGCGAGGGCCGGGTGCGTGAATGCCATGGTGACCTGCACCTGGGGAACCTGGTGTTCCACCAGAACCGCATCCAGGCCTTTGACTGCATCGAATTCAACCCGGACTTTCGCTGGATCGACACCGCCAACGAAGTCGCCTTTCTCAGCATGGACCTCAAATACCGTGGCCGTCCGGACCTGGTCAGCCGCTGGCTCAACGCCTATCTCGAAGCCTCCGGCGACCACCAGGCCATCCCCCTGCTGGGCTTTTATGAAGCCTACCGCGCCATGATCCGCGCCAAGGTCAACCTTATCCGTGCCAGTCAGCACCCCGACAGCGAAGCCGCCGACACGGAACGACAAGCCGCCCGCGACTATATCGAGCTCGCCCGGGCCAGCCTCAAGCCCGGCCAGGGCCGCATCCTCATTACCATGGGCCTGTCCGCCAGCGGCAAGAGCCATATCGCCCAGCAACTCATCCAGGCCCTGCCGGCCCTGCGACTGCGCTCGGACGTGGAGCGCAAGCGCCTCTTCGGCCTCGACCCGCTCCAAGCCAGTGGCGCCGAAGTCGACGCCGGCATCTACACCCCCGAAGCCAGCCGCCAGACCTACCAGCGCCTGGCCGACCTGGCCCTGCTCATCGCCCGCGCCGGCTACACCGTCATCGTCGATGCCACCTTCCTCCAACGCCCGGGCAGAGACCACTTCCGCCAACTCGCCAGCGACAATAATCTAGGCTTCGCCATCCTCCACACCCACGCGCCCATCGATGTCCTGGAAACCCGAATTAAAAAGCGCCAAGCCACCGGCAAAGACCCCTCCGAAGCCAACATTGAAGTGCTGCACGTCCAACACCAGCGCATGGACCCCATCACTGAGACCGAAGCCCCCTACGCCCTCGATATTGACACCACCCAAGCCCTGAGCCCGGCAGCCCTTGCCAAACGGGTCCGCGATTTAGAACAGGGCTAGATCGGGCCCGAAAATAACCTGGGTTCTGGCAAGTCCAGCAGCCCTGGTTTAATCTCCAGCTCAATACCAGAAGCGGCGGACGCCGAGTAGGCGGACCTGCGAAGCGGACAAATGATTCAGGGGGAATCAATGACACCAGAGCAAAAGGAAGCGGCCGCCGAAGCCTTACTCGCGCCCAAGCGTCAAGAGCTTGAGCAAGCGCAGGCCAGGTTCAGGAAGGAACGGCGTCAACGCCGTAGCCAGCGCCGAAACGGCGTACTGGCGTTGCTGGGCTTTTCACTCGGGGCTGCCGTTAGCTACGCTCTGACACAAGAACTCCATCCGGGCGCACTAATCGCCTTGGCCACGGGGTATGTTCTGGCCGAACTGTACCGGCGATTCTGGCTTCGCCGGGCTTAGCTGCCCAGTCCCAGACACTACCGCTCGCCAACGGCACCGCAGAGGCTGACCCAGTCACCTGATTACCCTGGAGTGCCGGAACCATTCGGCAAACGGAAGGAGATGCAAGTCATGCTGAGTAGATCAGGTCAGGCCAGGCCATGGCGTGTCGGTCTTTCGCTTTTACTGACCGTGTTATTTGGGGTCTTCCCTTCACCTTCTGTGGTTGCATCAGAGGGGCGAATGGACGATTTGCTAACCGACCAGCGCAACTATTACTCGAAAGATAGATTGCTCCGCCTTGGGGTGGTTTTTGGTGTAGGTGGGATAGCCGCAAATACATCATTCGATGAAAGGTTTCAGAGGCACTACCAAGACCGAATTAGAAATGCCCACACAGATGAGTTTTCAGAGATGGCGCTGTTGTTTGCCGAAGGGAAGTATCTCATACCGGTTACTCTGTCCCTGGCAAGTTTATCTCTAATTGATGAAGATTCTTCGCTTGGCGAATTTGGCGGCAATACAATAAGGTCGTATCTTGTAGGCGCTGTGCCCGTGTTTGCAATGCAACGAGTCACCGGTGCAAGCAGACCGGGGGAAAGCGATCGCGGGTCTAAATGGCAGCCATTGGCCGACGATAACGGTGTCAGTGGCCATGCCTTTGCCGGAGCCGTTCCGTTTCTTGTGGCGGCCAGAACCGTTGAAAATCCCTTCGCCAAATATGCATTGTATGCCGCATCGCTAGCCGTTCCCTTCGCAAGGGTAAATGATAAAGACCACTATGTCTCTCAAGCTGCATTGGGGTGGTATATGGCTTTTGAAGCAACCGGCGCCGTGCTGGAAACCGAAAGGAATAAGCGCATTGGAGTTGCCCCTATGGTTGGCGGAGACTACTACGGTATAGCGGTCTTTGGATCGTGGTAGCGATGTTTCAACTGTATGCCGATTGCCTAAACGTGGACTCTGTAGTTCCTCGGTCTCAGGGGATCCTTCTCAAATCGAGGGGGTGCGGGTATGGCAGCTCGCTGAAGTCTATTCCCTCCACTGGAAAATCAAGGCAGACCCAAGGGGAGGCCCCATGACGGAAAGACATATCGTGCAAAGGAAACGCAACCGCGGGCAGTACGACTTTGAAGCACTCTGCGCGGTCCTCGATGACACCATCGTCTGTCATGTGGGATTCGTCCAGGATGGCGAGCCTGTGGTCATTCCCATGCTCTACGCCCGCGACGGCCGGGATCTTCTCCTGCACGGCTCGGTCGCCTCCAGGCTCCTGGGTGAGCTGGCCAAGGGCATCCCGGTCTGTGTCACCGTCACCCACATCGACGGCCTGGTGCTGGCCGCCTCGGTATTCGATCACTCGGTCAACTACCGCTCCGCCGTGATCTTCGGCAAGGCTCATGAAATCGAGGATCCAGACGAGAAAGCCCGGATATTCGATCACATGGTGGAATACATGATCCCCGGCCGCACCAAAGAGGCCCGACCCGCCAACCACAAGGAAACCGCCGCCACCACGGTCCTGCGCCTGTCCATCGACTCCTTCTCGGTCAAGCAGCGCAAAGGCCCGGCCGGCCCCGTGGACGCCGGCGATCCGAAAAATGTCTGGACCGGCGTCATCTCCCTAAGCACCCACTGCGGCCCACCCCAGACCGAGCAGGACCCCGGCCAGGTACCTGACTACATCAGCGACTACCGGCTGGATGCGGACCGATTGAACAGACGGAAAAGCTAGTTATGATCAACTTCCGTTCTTGCAAAACACCACGCACAGGGGAGC
>NZ_JAYGII010000061.1:0-7404 GCF_034931365.1 Natronospira elongata | reverse complement strand
GAAGAAAGACTCAAGTCGTGAAACGAATCGGGCGATTCGGGTATAGGCAGTGCCGTCGGTAGAGATCTCGTGGGCATCGTAGATATAGGGCCGGCCCCGGGCCGCCAGCCAGGTCCAGGGAAGCGCCTGGATGTCATGGGCATGGTAAAGATCGGCCCGCTCCCGGCGCATGGCGCGCATGAAGCCGATCCCACTCGGCAGCAATTCAAAGGCGCGTTTGATCGCCGCCCACAAACCGGGCTGGCGGTTCATCTCCTTCCAGGGCGTGGGCCGGGCTACTGTGACCACACGAAAACCCCGCTCATCGCGATGCTCGCCCAGCTCCTCGGCCCGCCAGCTGGCCGCCACCACCACCAGCTCGGCACCGGCCTCATGGACCGTCGTCGCCGCCCGCAGCACCCGCGCGTCATGGCGCAGGCTGCCCCAGACAGCCATGACCACCTTTCGCCCCTGCAAGGACTGACTCACTCTCGTTCCGCTCCCTTGCCACGAAAGACCAGGCGCAGGGCCTCGGCCATCTCCGCCGGCCACAGACGCGCCTGCACCGCCACCACAACCCAACGCTCCCGCCAGGGCAGGTCTCGCCGCCGCAAGGCCCGTCGCCAGGCATGCACCGGCGGCAGAAACGTCCGCAAAAACCCCTTGATCCGCCCCAGCAAGGCCTGCTCGCCAATCTGACCGCCCTTGATCCGGCGCAGCTTGCCGATGACCGCTTCGCGGGTGGTTCGGGCCGGGTGCCGAACCACCGCTTGATCCTGATAAACGAGCGCACGGCCGGCAGCACGGGCACGCAGACACAAGTCCCGGTCGCCTCCCGAATAACGATGCTCGGAAAACCCTCCCAGAGCCCGAAATATCTCGCGGGGGACAAACAGATTTGCGGTGGCCCCAAAGCCCTCGCGAGCATAGCGACGCTGGGGCAGAGCCATGGCTGCATCGTAGATCTCCCAGCGGCTGGGCTGCGCCGAGACCTTCTCGACACGAATGGCGCCGGCCACCAGCTGCACCGGTGGGGTGCCGGCCGCCGCCAATCCGGCAGCCAGCCACTCCGGCTCCGGCCGGCAATCTGCATCGGTAAAGGCCAACACTTCGCCGCGGGAAACCGCCGCACCCCGATTGCGAGCGACATAGGAACCGGGCACGGAACACTCCACCAAGCGCACCCCCTCGGGAAGCGCCGGGAGGTCGGCCTCGGGTTCATTGTTGACGAGGATGATCTCGAAGGCATCGCGAGGCAGGCTCTGGGCTTCCAGACAATACAGCAGCGCCGGGATACGCGCCCAATGTCGATAGACGGGCACCACCACCGAGCAGCGCGGTGCCGCGCGATTCTGCTCTCGCCCCAACTGGCTCAAGACCTCTCTCCGCTCAGAGGAAAAGCGTGGATTCTAGCACTCGAGCTCTCAGGAGGCAGCGGAGGACAGGCTGACGAAATCCAGCAGGCGGTCCACGGGCAGCCGGCCATGCTTCACTGCCGAGACGAAGGCATCGTGACGAACCAGACCCACCAGGGTGGAATCTGCCTGCAAGGCGTGCTCCAGACTCACGAGGCGCACATTCCCCCGCTCCGCGATGGGCGCCGGCAGTGCATTCACATGGGGCTCGACCACATCCACATCAAACTGGCCGCTGCGGGACAGGATATCCACCACTTCAAGCGCCGGGCTGGATCGCAAATCATCCACATTGGGCTTGAAGCTGAGCCCCAGGCAAGCGATTCTCTTCACCCCTTCGGGAAGGGCCGCCAACACCCGTCCGGCCACATGCGCCGGCTGCTCATCGTTAATGCGCCGTGCGGTCTGCATCAGCGGTGTCTGCTCCGGCGCGTCATGAATCAAAAGCCAGGGGTCCACGGCTATGCAATGCCCACCGACCCCTGGCCCGGGCTTAAGAATGTTCACGCGCGGATGACGATTGGCCAGCCGTACCAGCTCCCAAACATCCACCCCATGCTGATCACAGACTCGCGAGAGCTCATTGGCGTAGGCAATGTTCACATCCCGGAAAGCATTCTCCGCCAGCTTGCACATCTCCGCCGTGCGCACATCAGTAGCAATCAACTCGCCTCTTACAAAGCACCGGTAAACGGCCATTGCCGCCTCGGCACAGGCATCGCTCACCCCGCCGATCACCCGGTCATTCTCGACCAACTCTCTCAGAATCTGTCCTGGCATCACCCGCTCAGGACAATGGGCCACGCGAATATCAGCGGCATCTCCCGCGTGATCGGGGAAACTCAAGTTCGGGCATTCATCCCGCAACCACTGGCACAGTTGCTCCGTGGCCCCCACCGGCGAGGTGGATTCCAGAATCACCACGTTCCCCGGCTCCAACACCCGCGCAACCGAACGAACCGCCGCCTCAACATAGGAAAGATCCGGCGCATCATCGTCCCGCAGGGGCGTAGGCACCGCAATCAAAAATGCATCCGCCGCTCGTGGCTCAGTGTGGCAATGCAGATTGCCCGCCGACACCACACTACGCACCACGATATCCAGATCCGGCTCAACAATCTGCACCTCCCCCCGATTGATGGTCTCGACCACCTCGGAATTGGCATCCACCCCGGCGACGCTGATGCCACGGGAGGCGATGACGGCCGCCGTCGGTAGCCCGATGTAGCCCAGGCCCACAACGCAGACGCGGGCGGGGGCCCGCGAGTGCTGAGTACTGAGTGCTGAGTGCTGAGGGGCCTGGTTATCAGACATGGTGTTCTGCTTCTTCTGCGGGGCAGCGATGAACCACTATCAGTTGTACCACCAATACCCTCATGATTGAGTCGCGATGGTTTCTGAACTGGGCTAGACCCACAGAATTCTACACCCCTCCCCTGGGTAATTCAGCGCAGGAGCGTGTCCTCCAGCAAGGCCGGTTGTTATACCCCGCTTCCTTACCGATAAAGTCAGAATTCTCCGACAATATCCAGGTCAGCTGACTGACAGTCCAGGCTTGCCGCCCACCCCATCACTTGATAATTTTTTCCCTGCTGACCGGGGAGTCTCCCGTCAGCTCAAAAATATGTCAAATACCAAAAAATAGGAGGGGGACATGACTGTCCGACAGCAAAAAGGCCGCGTAGCGCTCACTTCTTTGCTGCTAAGTGCAATTCCAATGAGCGCAATGGCTTCATTCGATACGGCAGATGCATACTTCTGCGAGGCTTGCACAAGCGTAAATGCTGCGCTTGCTCACGCTGAGCAATATTACATGCCCGAACTTCGCTGTGAATCTGCCCAAGGTGGCGAAACATCACCCACCATCCCAAGCGACCCAGATGTTTCGGTGCAATGCTGGTCCGAACCAAACCAGCGCCTGGTTTTATTGGCGAATCCGGACACCCACCAGTTATTCGCTGTTGAAATGAGCTGGACCCAGATCGACGCCACACTCTGGGGGCCTGTCTCCGAGCACCGCGTGATTCCGTCGGACCTGCAGGCCGAGTACGCCGATCTGCTATCCGAGTACGACAATTATCGGGCTGCCCTAGCCATGATGGAGGAAGATCTGGCCAGTTTGGCGATGGAAAACGAGCCCAACGCGGCTAGCTTGGCGTCCGGGAGTCACAACGAGGTGATGCCTCCCTGGTACGAATGGAACGTCGGCTCCCCGGCCGATGACGACACCGGAGAGGCCTGCCCGAGCGGCACGGCACTTGAAGCTCTTACGGACCCCGAAGCAAGAAGCTCCGTGATGGAAGCTGCTCAGCTTACCGGAGAGAGTCGTCTCAAGGATCAGATTCGTGAAGGCACGAGGGCGACAGAATCACGTTTCAGCCTTGTCGGACGATTCTTTGGATCGGGTGGCGATGTGGAACGGGGGGTGAAGTATGGCCCGGACCATCGTATTCCGACCAGCATTCGAGCGCCATTCTTTGTCAGCGAAAACGGTGCTGCCTCTTTGGACGACCCGGATTATCTGCAAATTGATTTTAGTTTTATCTGGTCACTGGATGGCGATGTCTATCTCCAGGAGATTGATTTCAACTATGCCGAAAGCCGAATCCTTGGCGAGCGCCGCCTGCTGGCTCAGAACAGCACAACCGAAATCCAGGATGAGTGCGCACTGGAGCGAATGCGCGAATTGGGGTTAAGCGGCCTATTTTCGCACATCCATGACCCGGTCAGCGGCGCCAATTTCGGACCAACGCCCGGCGGTGGAGGATGGAGTTGGGGCTCTCCCAACGCCCCCATGCAGCCTAGCGGCGGTTGCAGCGCCTGCATCCACGAATTCTACCAAGGAGAACGACTCATCCTGAGAATGTGTGCCCGTTGTGACCTATTCGACGAAACTGACGACGAGCCATAGACGCTAGAGTGGGTGGGGCTTTGCATATCTGCTGCGGCCCCACCCAACCCTTTCCACTTTCAACTCTGAGCTGCGACCAGTCCTGAGATGATCCGTTCGGCGGCCCGACCGTCTCCATACGGATTATGCGCCCGAGCCATCCGCTCATACGCCAGCGGCTCGTCCAACAATCCGGCCACGCCAAAAACAATCTTATCGGTGTCCGTCCCCACCAACCGAACGGTACCAGCCTGAACGGCCTCGGGCCGTTCAGTTTTTTCGCGCATCACCAACACCGGCTTACCCAGGGAGGGGGCTTCTTCCTGAATGCCGCCGGAGTCGGTCAGGATCACATCGGCCCGGGTCATGAGATAGACGAAGGGGAGATAGTCCTGAGGCTCAATTAGGTGGATGTTGTCATAGCCCGCCAAGTGCTCATGGACGGGGCCGGCGACATTGGGGTTCAGATGCACCGGGTAAACAATCTGCAGGTCATCGCGCTCGGCGAGCCGGGTCAGGGCATCGCAGATACGCCGAAACCCCTCGCCGAAGCTTTCCCGGCGATGGCCGGTGACCAGCAGCAAGCGACGATCTTCCCGCAACCAGGGAAAGCCACTGGCCAGTTTTTCGGCAAGCGCCGGATCACTCTCGATCCGTCCCTGGATTTCCAACAGGGCATCGACCACGGTGTTGCCGGTCACGTGAATCTGCTCCGGCGGCACCCCCTCGCCCAACAGCGCCTGACGCGCACCCTCGGTGGGTGCAAAATGCAGATCCGCCAACGCCGTGGTCAGCTTGCGGTTGGCCTCTTCCGGCCAGGGCGACCAGATATCCCCCGTGCGCAGGCCCGCCTCCACATGCCCCACCGGAATACGCGCATAGTAGGCCGCGAGACTCGCGGCAAAGGTCGTGGTGGTATCCCCATGGACCAGCACCCGGTCGGGTGCCATATCGGCCAAGACCGGCTTGAGCCCAGCCAGAATATCCGCCGTCAGCCCACTCAGATCCTGCCCGGGCTTCATCACCGACAGATCCACATCCGGGCGAACATCCATGACCGACAGCACCTGGTCCAACATCCCCCGATGCTGGGCGGTCACACACACCCGGGACTCAATCCCCGGCGCGCTCGCAAGCGCCCGAACCACCGGCGCCATCTTGATCGCCTCCGGGCGCGTCCCGAAGACCGACAGAATCCGCATCCCTGATTCCCCTTCAAGTATTGGGCTGATGAGAGCCTATGGAAGCTCCAACCTCTGATTAAAGCAAATCTTGATACGCCGAGAGCCTGTCCGCCGTAGCGACAAGGCCCTGGCTGCGAAGCGTGTCAAGATACTCCTCAGGCGACTTTGGCGGGTTTTTGAGTGCCATACGATGGTGATGCGCAAGCCGAACGACCTGCCCTTCGTTCAGGTCCATCTGCATAATCGAGAACTCATCCGGATGGACTGCTTCAAGATCATGGGCTTGTAAGGCCGATTCTGGGAAATCCTTAAGATTTGTCGTGACTATAATCTGGGCCGACGAACGAATCGCTGCCGCAACCACATGACGATCGTCAGGATCAGGAAGCTCTACCAGATCAATGTACTCTTCGTAGCCAGTAACAAGGCTGTCCGGCACCGCCGTATTCATTAGCTCACGTGTTCGCGACAGCCTCGATTCGAGGTCTGGTCTCTTCATAAGCAGGCTATGAATCCATTCATCATGAATGCGATCCGTCCACTTCGCCGCAAATAGGCCGGTACCAGCTAATCGAATCAGAAAATCCCGCAGAGGCGCCGGATAGAGCACGCAGGCGTCATATACGACAACAAGGCGCATCAGTAACCCATGTCCAGATCCTGGGCCTCCCGAGTCAATGCATCCATCGCTTCGCGCGCTTGCTGGTCCCGCCGAGTCTTGTACTGCATCAGGTCCTGATAGCGAATGCGACGATGAGTCCCCACCTTGGAACAAGGGATCTGCCCTGCTTCGACCAACTTGACCAGATGGGGGCGCGAGACATTAAGCAGGTTGGCCGCTTCCTGGGTTGTCAATTCAGCATGTGTCGGTACAACCGTCACCGCGTTCCCCTGGGCAAGCTCGGACAGCAAATCCCTAAGCAGAAGCAAAGCGTCTCGCGGCAGAACCAGATCAGTATCATCAAGACGCACTTGCGCCCTCGCCACATCCGGTTTGCGCGCAAGAAGTCGACTCAGCGCGGCGGCACTGTCCCTTGCGAGCTCGGCAGTGTCACGATCAGGCAGTTCAGTGGCTTTCGCTTCGGCGCTCATATCCGACCTCCAAGTCTAGTGCCATACCCTGACTCTATTCGAAATAAGCGAAAATCGCAATAATCGAAACGACAGCCTATCGCGACTAATGCAGGGCACAGACCGTTACCTCGTAACCGGCCGCCGTCAGGGTCTGCGCCTCCTTGAGCACCCGCGCATCCGTCTCGAAGGTGTTCCACACCACCATGCCGACCCACTTCAAGGCCTTCTCCCCATGCCCAAAATTCCAGAAAAGCGTGCTGCGGATTATACAGAGCCCCGTGAGAGGCGAAATCCACCCCTGCCCGGCCGCCACCATGTCCGCTTCGAAGCGCCTGATTCAGACTGATAATTCAGGAAGTTAACAGAAATCGCCAGGCAAGGACGGCCGCTTTTATGACCGCTTCCCAGCAACCGAAAGTACGCTGTTCAATATTCCCGGGTGTTCAGTTTTCTTGAACACAGCGCATCATTGAACATCTCATCCCGGGATATGCGGGAGCGGCGTCCGCTTGGTCTCCTTAATGAGCTTACTGATCCGCCCCAGGCGCCGCAGAGCGAGAATCGCCGCCCCCTTGCGGGGTGACTGGAGGGCACACCTTGGCCACCGGCCACCGGCGGTGCTGCAATTGCCGGGTGGACCACCGCCGGCGATGACCAAACCACCCGGAAACCCGCGTGATGAGCGGCGTTCCGGACCGGGTGGCCAGAAGGCAGTCTGTCAGGACGGCGCGACCGTTCATACGGAAAAATTCCGTATCGGAAAAAATTTCCCTACAATTAGTAGGTGCCTGCAAGCCACCTGCAGGTGGTCTACCCAGTAGGCCGAATGAAGACGCCTCCCGAGGGGGCGCATAGAGGAGAG
>NZ_JAYGII010000060.1:0-7488 GCF_034931365.1 Natronospira elongata | reverse complement strand
AGTGCTGGATTGCCCCAACCGACTAGGCAAGACGGCAGCAATAACTCTGGCTTGGGCTGTATCGTCGGCGATAAACAGACGGATCCGAAATTCCTCACGGCTTCTGCGGTGTCTTCCGATGCGGATCTTGGTTGGGCGGTCTGAGAGCATTAAGACATTTCACAATCCAAGCGACAGCAGATGTCACGAACTTCCGCTGCAGTGCTCGGGGAACTCCAGAATGTTCCATCGGTTCAACTCAACAGGAGTATGAAAATGGCTGAAGAACTGACGCTAGAAACGCTTCACAGTGCTGTCTCAGGTGACGCGGCAGCATTCCGTTGCCGCCGGCGCCTCCAACCCGCCGGCGGCGAGGGTGACAAGGTCTTTCCACCAACCTTCGCTGGTGCAGTGTATGCCATAGAACAAAGGCGCGTTGCTGGCCGAGAGGAACCGGTAACCTGTGTGCTGCTCGACAGCGTGCAAAGTCAGGCAAACCGAATGGAGCTGGCACTGCAAGAAGCCATGTATACCAACCGGATCAGCCTCCCGTTGATTGAAGTAGATTTCTCCGAGCATGGACCAACCGGTGAAGTCGAAGCCGACGAAAAGGCGGGTCGTCTAATCGACGACGTGGGCAAGGTGACCAGTTTACAAGTTCCCCACCGACTCGCCGATGCCATCCTGCGAGACAGCGAACTCAACGGAACACCTTTTCGGCAATCTGATACGGGCAAGGCCCTAAATACGGCCAACCTGACCAACGCCACCCCACTATTTGAGCTGTGCCCCACGGCTTTGATCTTCGGGATGTGGGACTCTACTGGCCCCAAGGGCGGGCTAGGACCGAAATTTGAGCGAGCAATGGTCTCCGAGATTGTCGGCATCGGTGCGGAATATGAGAACGATTACCGTGCACGAGGCGTGCGCCGAGATCCACTGGAGATCAGCAAGAATGTGCCTGTCATGCGCAGCGAGGACAAGTCCTTGCGCAAAGTTGCTGAAGGTAATGAAAAGGGCGCTGTGCGCCCGTCGGAAATAAATCACTCAAGCGTCCCGTTCGATTCTGACAATTCTGGTGTCACTGTCGAATATGCCGAACAGACGACAACACTGTCACTGATTTGCCTCCGCCGGTTGCGCTTTCCCGTGAACGGCTCAGCCAGCGTCAAAGCCGACGAAGCTGCGCAGACAGTGCTTGCCGCACTGGGCTTGTGCGCCGCCACTCTTGCTTTCGAGTCCGGTCTGGGACTGCGCTCGCGCAGCCTGCTTTGGCCCGACGGCCCCATGATCTGGGAGTTGCTCGAACGCCCCGGCGATGCCCCCCGCGAGTTTCACCTGACCGGCGAACATGCCGCCAAGCTTCTTGAACAGGCGGTTGACGCGGCGGAAAGAGCCAATTTGCCGTGGCCGAAGGATCCAATCACACTTACCCCCTCAAAGGAACTGCTCAATCTGGTTCGGAAAAGTCAGTTGCAGATGAAGCAGGAAGGGCCGGAGGAGTAACCAGCCATGCTCACCTTAGGCATCCGCTACTTGAACGGTTTTTCCGCTGCGGCCGCACCGGATGATATGGAACGAGCCGAATGGCCGCCACATCCAGGCCGGGTATTCATGGCCTTAGCCGCCGCCCATTTTCAGACCGGCGCCGACCAGACAGAACGCCAAGCGCTGCTATGGCTGGAAGGCGCGGATCGCGGCGGCGAGATCACTGCCCCCGCGGTTGCGGCATCCGAAGCAACGCAGCGCGCGATCGTCAAGCATTACGTGCCCGTCAATGACAGGGCCGGCCCCGCCAAGGCCCTTCTTCATTCGCTGCCATTAACCCGCGCCCGCCAGGAACGCGTTTTTGCCCGCGCCTGGCTGGAAGAGGACACGGCCTATCTACTCTGGCGAGACCTGGAGCCCCCCCCGCATTACCGGGAGGCTCTGGCCAAGCTGTGCGCCAAAGTCACCCGCATTGGTCACTCAACCTCCCTAGTGCAAATGTGGGTTGCGGAGGCGGCAGAAGCTGGTGAACCCAATTGGGTTCCCGACGACAACCGTGCAATAGAAGACCTGCGCATCGCCGGCCCCGGCACTTTGGAGTACCTGGAAAGGCAATACAACACCCCAGCGGTGGAAGACTACGCAAACCTCAAGGCGCAAGAAATGGAAGCAGAGAGCCCCAAGATCAAGCGTGAAATCAGAAAACAGCTTAGCGAAGATTTCGAAAACCAGCCGCCCCCACAGCAGCGCCCAACTCTACCGCTTCGCCAGGGTTACGCCCCGCCCCTCCCTGACCAGGCGCCCGCCATCGTTGGCACCGTATTCACGCCCCATCTGCTCACTGTCCAGCTCAAACCGGAAAGCAGTACCTACAAGGCGTTGGATCTGACATCTACCCTGAACGTGATCAATCGAATGCGAGAGGCCATCCTCAGCCACAGCAACGACCTCTCTGCTCCGGTGCGTCGTCTGCTCAGCGGCCATAGTGTCAAGGGTGGACCATCGGATCAACCTCACTTGGCATTCCTGCCCCAGGCCTTTGTCGGCAGCAAGCATGCCGACGGCCACCTGATGGGCCTTGGCCTCGCCCTGCCCGCTGATATTTCGCGAACCGACCGTCGCGAAGCCCTTCGTGCAATCGCTGGTGTCAGGGACCTGAAGCTTGGTCCCCTTGGCTGCTGGCACATTGAGCCAATCATCGCTTCACGTCCTCCATGGAACCTGCGCCCAAACGCATGGACAGCGTATGAGAGGGGGGCCCGACATTGGTCGACGGTAACACCGATTGTGTTCGATCGACACCCCAAGACCAAGGACAGGACTCAGTACCAAGAGGAAGTGGCACAAATGATCACCAGAGCTTGCAACCGTATCGACCTCCCGAAACCCAAGGACATCATTGCCACACACATATCGGCACACCCCGGGGTGCCACCCGCCTTCCAATTCCCTCGAATCAAACGCAAGGACGGTAGTGAACGTCGCCACGTCCACGCGATTTTGATCTTCGATGAACCGGTATGTGGGCCAATTTTGCTCGGCGCTGGAAGATTCCGGGGCTATGGGGCGTGTCGACCACTGTAGGGCATTTGGCCGGTAACGAAATGAAGAACCAGTGTAAATTTTCAAAGGACTTGACGCATGGCTAGATATCCCAAGTTTTCGGAGTTCTTCGAAGGCCTGTGGGGTTACTCCCCATTTCCCTGGCAGTCCATGCTTGCCGATAAACTGATGTCGGGTGAATGGCCCAGGGCGTTGGATCTGCCAACAGCTGCAGGCAAAACCGCCTGTATCGATATCGCCATATGGGCACTGTCGACACAAGCGGACAGACAAACCTGGGAGCGAACGGCACCACGACGGATTTGGTTTGTGGTGGACAGACGCATTGTGGTAGACGAGGCGTTCGAGCGGGCACGAGAGATAGCGCGACGGCTACAGGGAGCAACCGACGGACCACTGAAGGCGGTCGCCGACCGTTTACGGAAAGTGAGCGGTGTCGACCCCGACCGGGGCCGGCCGCTGGCTACCGCTCGGCTACGTGGCGGAGCACTGCGTGACGACGGCTGGGCTCGGCTGCCGTCGCAGCCGGCAGTCATCACTTCTACGGTGGATCAGATCGGTTCACGGCTGCTATTTCGTGGCTACGGCCACAGCTCTCTTACGGCCCCCATCTTTGCCGGGCTTGCGGCCCATGACAGCCTCGTCATCCTCGACGAGGCTCATCTCTCAGCGCCATTCTTGGAAACACTTCGAGCCATCGAACGTTTCCGAGGGGAGACTTGGGCAGAAGAACCAATTCGTACGCCCTTCGCCTTCACAATGCTTTCAGCCACGCCGCCGTCGGATGTTGCTGAGTCAGAGCGGTTCCCTGGCAGAGACCGAAATATCGCGCTCGACCACCCCGAATTGGACAAACGGCTTTGTGCAACAAAACTGGCGGAATTAATTGAACTCAAAGGGCGTCGTGATCGGGAGGACCCACTAGTCACCGAGGCCACAGCACTAGCGACAGCATACGCTTTGGATGATGGGCACGAGCGCGTGGCGATCGTGGTAAACCGCGTAGGCACGGCACAAGCCATTGCCACAACGCTCCGATCTCACGTCGGGGACAGTGCGAATGTTGTTCTGTTGACAGGCCGGCTACGCCCACTGGACAGGGACTATCTCTTGGCCCAGTGGCAGCCAGTCCTTCGTTCCAACATGCCGAGCGAACCGGACCGGCCCGTCATTGTAGTCGCCACACAGACCATCGAGGTGGGCGCCGATTTCAGTTTTAGTGCGCTTATTACAGAGGCGGCAAGTCTCGACGCGCTGCGCCAGCGTTTTGGCCGACTCAACCGCCTAGGCAAACCAGGCACAGCACCAGGGGCAGTGCTTATCCGCGCGGAGCAGAAGAAATCGAAAAATCCCGATCCAGTGTACGGTGAGGCTATTGCCCAATGCTGGCAATGGCTTGAAAACCATGCGCAGGAAGCGGGCGCAGGCAAGCGAAAAACCCGCGTGATCGATTTCGGCGTAGCCGCTCTGGACGATGAGCTCACTGATGGGGAAGATGTTTCCCCCTGTCTGGCCCCTGTATCTAGCGCACCAACGCTCTTGCCTGCGCATCTGGACCTGCTTTGCCAAACAGCACCGCAACCGGCGATACAGCCGGATATCTCCATGTACCTGCACGGTACCGATCGTGGCACGCCGGAAGTACGTGTGATTTGGCGAGCGGACCTGGACGAACGTAACCGCGACATGTGGGGCGAGACCATCGCCCTGTGTCCACCCAACAGTCGAGAAACCCTGACAGTACCACTTTATCGCCTGCGCCAATGGCTGGCTGAACGGGAATCAGTGGACGATTCGGCTGATGTTGAGGGCACTGCCGAGGAAGGACACATGCACAAAATAAGTGACCTTTGTTGCCCCGTGCTGGTCTGGTCTGGGCGCGATCAGTATAGGGTATGCACGCGAGCCTCAGAACTGCGCCCGAACGATTTGGTCGTACTCCCGGCAGGCTACGGCATGGATGGACTGGGGCAGTTGCCCGCAAACAACGATGGCATCGATATCTGGGAACAGAGCCATGAAGCCAGTGGCCGGCCGGCAACCGTTCGCCTACACCGAAATGTGCTCAATCCCTGGCTCGATTGCCCTCCGTTAAAGGAATTATTGCGCCTTGCCGAGTCTCCAAATTGGGACGAGGACGAAGTTCAGAAGTCCATAAGCGCGCTGCTTATCTATATACCCCTCAATGAAAGAGATGCCCCAGCACCTCCACTCTGGCTACTCAAACTGATGGACCGTGCTCGCAAGGGAAGGATAGAAACACACCCGGATGATGGGTTGATTGTTATTGGCCCCGACAACGACAGATCTAATCTAAAGGAAACAAGCGAGGAGCAAGACTTCTTTGCCGATGACGACGACCTATTGTCCGCTGCAGACCGAGAGGTACCCCTAGACATCCATAGCGAGCTGGTTGAAAAGTCTGCCGAACTCCTGGGCAAGAAATGTCTACCAGATGACTTGCTCCAACCGTTAAAGGCCGCAGCCTATTGGCATGATGTGGGCAAGCTGGACGAGCGCTTCCAGTTATTGCTGCGTCAGGGCGATGAGTTGCGTGTCGCGACCGAAGTCCCTCTGGCTAAGTCCCGATACATTCCGCGTTCGCCGCAGCGACGAAGTTACCTGCGGGAAGTTGCGAGTTTACCCGAATCCTTTCGCCACGAGATGCTATCACTGCAGCTCGCCGAACGCTACGCACCACGGTCGGGAAATGAAAGTGCGGACGACCTCCTGCTGCATTGCGTGGCCAGCCACCACGGCCATGGTCGTCCATTCGCACCGGTGGTCCCAGACCCGTTGCCAGAGGCGGTTCATGGCGCACACGACGGGATCGAAATTTCCCTCGATGCAGAAACCCGGTCCCGCCTACCTGCACCTCATAACCTAGGGTCCCGAACAGGCGACCGGTTCTGGCGTCTTACCCGCCGGTACGGCTGGTGGGGACTTGCTTATCTAGAGGGCATTCTACGCCTGGCCGACTGGTATGGCAGTCGGCTGACCAAAGGGGACGCATCTGAACGCAAGACAACGTCTAGAACTATTTCTGCTTACGGCCCGGCGGGCCAAGAAGGAGGCAGGATTCTGCTTCCGGGGATAGACGGCACCAACCCTCTGGGGTTTCTAGCGGCACTTGGGACTCTGGCCACGCTTCATGCAGGCGGTCGCAAGAATGCACGCCTACACTGGGAGCAACATTTCACCTGGAGTCCGACCCTTTCGGGTACGGATTTGGATGACAGGGAAAGCCTGGTCGCGGAATTAACCAATCTATTAAAAGAAGAAAAGCGCCGAGAAATCAATATCGGTGTTTCCCAAGATGCACATAAACGAGTAATTGACTGTGACGCTGAACATTACCGGAACATCGCCACTCGCATGCTCGAGCAATCAGACTGGAAAAATAGGACATCGGTCGATTTCATCGCCAGTTTCGCCAGTGACGCTTGCATCGATCAAGACGGAAGAGGTAAACCATATACTAATAGCCGGAAACAGCCGAAACTGGAAGACACGCCATTTCAGTTTGTCCGGGGCGGTGGCCACCAGTATTTCCTAGGGACAGTGCACCAATTGATTGAGGTAGTCAGCCCCGACCGCATCAAGAATGTCCTATTCGATCCGTGGCGTTACGAAGATGAGAAGCTTTCCATGCGTTGGGATCCGACTGAGGACCGGCGCTATGCCCTAATGGATCGCAATCCAACCGCCCACGACAACAAGCCGCGCACGATCTGGATGGCCAATCTGCTGGCCTATCGAGCGCTGACGCTGTTCACCTCTGCCCCCGCTCACCACGGCCTTGCAACGACAGGCTGGTCTAGGCACGGGAAGCAGGAATGCTTTACCTGGCCACTATGGTCTCAACCGATCGGGCTGGACACGATTCATTCCGTTCTGCTTCTTCCAGAGCTCTACCAAATTCATCCAGATCGTCGGGAACTGAAGGAGCGCGGCATCCCAATGGCCTTTCGTTCCAGGCGGATACGAGTGGGGAGCGGAGCGAACTTTAAGTTGAATTTCAGTCCAGCACGGAGTATTTAGAGGCTGGGGTCTTCCATGTATGGGAATCGAAAGGAACTGCCCCCGACGATCCCGGCTCGGACCGGGGAGGAGCCCCCCGATTCCTACCGAATGCTCAATGAGTACAGCTACAGGTTCCGATTAGCTTATCTGGAGTGGGTCTAAGGGGAATGGGCGGACAGCTCTGACGCCGTGTAGGGACGTCATCATCATCGGCGCGCGGACAGGACTGGTGATAACCTGCCTCACGCTGGCGAGGCACGAGAACACGAGCATATTCATCCGCGCTCGATAGACCTTTCCCGAGCCGGTCAACGGGCCACTGGCGCTGGGCTTCGGTTGCCATTTTGGATTGGGGTGTTTTGCCCCATAGCAATCTAGGGGCGAGTTTACCTCTGAACAGGAGCCAACCCGATGATGGACGAAGGCACCCTAAAT
>NZ_JAYGII010000059.1:0-8427 GCF_034931365.1 Natronospira elongata | reverse complement strand
CACCGTTTTCGACCGTACATTCCTGGCCATCCGGCTGCGTTTCGATCAGCACCTGGTAGGTCTCGCCCTCTTCCAGCTCTGTATCGAAGCTGAATGCGCCGTCGTCATCAATAGTCAACGATTCATCGCCATTGAGCTCCAACACCAGCGGCTCGGCCCCCAATCCGCTGACCTCGCCACCGATGGCAAAAGTCTCTGCCTCACCAACCTCGTCGTCATCGCTGCTACTGGAGCAGGCTGCCAGCCCACCCAACGATAGGGCCAGCGTTGACACAAGAAGCGCGGGCAATAAGCGTGTGCGCATTATTTGATCATCAAATGTCTGATTGCTCATGAAAATCTCTCCGTTTCCTCCCTGTCTGGCCACCGAAGGCAGCCAGAGACTGCGAATATCGACAGTAAGAGGTCTGAATGTCGAGCAGGTCCCCGCAAAAAGAGAGCAATAACCCAAGAAGCTCCCCCATAGCGCCTGTCTCGTTAACGCTTCCAGGATCCGGCAGTCGAAACTTGCTGCTATCTTCGTGAATCCAGCCGATTGCCATTTCTAGAGGATTCCACCCTCTACCTTAGTCCCCGGCTCTGTGGCTGCCACCCCCCACGTGGGGGACCATCTTTGGGCCTCTGGCGCGCTAAGGGTGGCCTTTCGCAAGCTGCAATGAGCCGGACTGGGGTCGAGGAGCCCACGGTTAGGGCCTTTGGGGCGAGGAGCGGCCTGTAGAAGAGAGGGAGGCTGGCGCCCCCCTTAAGCCGAAAACAGGCGGATCGGGACAGGTTGGAACTGCAGCTCTCAGGCGCCAGCCACAATAATTTGGTCCGCCTGCGCGAAAAGAAAGGCTATGAGCAAAATCCACCACAGCGCACCTGACGACGATATCCGCCCGCAAGTGGAAGAATTCGACGGCACCAGCCGCTACTGGGACTGTCCGATGCACACAGGGTCACGGAGGCGAACAGAAATTTAGTGTCCCTGAAATCGGCAGGCTAGCGAATCGAGTAGTGGGTTTCCTGGTCTCACTTGTCTCTTCTGCCGATTACGCAACAGGCAGGGAGATGAAGATACAGGTCCCCGCACTGGCCGGCATCCAGGCGGGCGCCGGACCAGTAGGAGTTGGGGGACGAATACAATGAGGCCCAGTCGCAACCATCCCATTCGGACTCATTCCAGGTACATTCCTGTTCCGCGTCCGCGGAGTCCCCACCGTCACTACTACTGCAAGCAGCAGCGAACAGGAAAAGAAAGACGAGGGTGGCTGCGAGTCCACAGCGGCCCCAAACACGCTCCGCATTAACAGTTCCACGACGCTCCATTACTCACCTCCCTGCGGAAGGGCATCATATTCGATACTGAGGGAGTAGACGACGATACTGCCATCGTACTCGTCGTCGCTTGCAGAGCGCTGAATATTAGCGAGCCAGATCTCGCCAGTCATACGGGATTCAGGAACACCCGCAGTAGTCAGGTAGACCACCTGATCGTCTTCAATCATTACGTCGTCAAAACGGATCCCTGAACTACCGGAAAAAGGTTCTCCAGAGTTGAGGGAATGGGCGCGGGTGAAGGAAGCGAAGAGGGCCGGGTTTCCGAACAAGGACTTGAAACTTAGAATGAACCTCACATCGCCGCCGGCCTAATCAATCGGGCGCGGTACACTGAATCTGAGCTCACCACCACTGGTAGGGATTCGTACCCCGCGTGTAAACGGATCGGCATCGCCAAAGATTCGCATGGCATTCGCCGGGATATCGATCCGGCGACGGACCGTTCCCACCTCCAGATCCTCTAACCGTTGCGACATTTCATCGAGCGTATCTTGCTGGTCGTCCACCTGGTCAGATGTGGCGAGCAAGTCCTGCTCTATTTGTTCCATGAGGTCGCTGAGGAACTCGAAGTTCTCGTTCACCTGGCTCGCCTGAGCTGGCTCACCCGCTTCAAACTGATGGGGCACATCCTGTGCAGTTAGCTGATTTGCACCAAGGGCAAGAATGGGCGCAGTCACTAGCGCCATCGCTGTTTTGAGGCCAATGCTCATATCGTTTTTCCCCCTTCCCTTTATCTCATCGTTAACTTGCTGCCACTGCGGCGATTCAGACGAAAACGTAAAATTCCGCCGCAGACAGACACTTGCGGAGGCGCTCTAAAGCTAGAACAAGATTGAAACCTGAACCACCCCCCATGCGAGGGACCCGCTTCGCACACAATTTTCGGCGCCGAAGATCAGGAAACCAAGGCTGGGAAGACAGGGATGCCAGAAACTGGTTTAGAGCTATTGGTCAGGGCCGGCGTCTTAAGGTCGGCCGAGGCTCCGCCATCAGGGTAGATGCCGAGCCATTGGGGCCAGCAGTCTGCAAGTCTTGGAAATCGTTGCGACCGACCGCCACAGGAGGGATCAGGCGATCGAAATGCCAGGGTGCTGAATCCACCGAATCTTTCCTTGTTTGTCTCCCTTTATGGGGTCAAGGAAGCAAGGGAACCGCCCAACTCAGACGAGTCGGGCGGCCCCTCCATTCAGGCCCCACTGCTCAGCCTCTACGCTGAGTCTGAGGGTCGATCGCACAGCCTTCAATGCACTGGCAGCTTGGATGTCCAGGCATCCCGGTGAATGCGCCAATTGCCGTTTGCGTATTTCCAGGCAATCAGATACTTGCCCTCATCGAGGGTCTTTCCATCCTCACCGACCATTGTGTAACGGCCGGCATCAAGTGCAATGTCACCGAAACGTTCCACTGAGATCGGCTCTAGCTTGGTGCTCTTGAGCCCGGAATCAAATACCCTTTTCCAGTACTTCTTGAGCGCACTCTGACCCTGGATCATATCTTCACCAGGTGCGAGTACCAGCGCATCGTCCGTATAGAGCTTGCTCAGAGCTTCGGCATCATGCGCGGCAAACTGCGTTGTGAACTGCTCATCCATGCGACGGATTTCTGTCCCAATATCGCTTTGTTTTTGCATGTTCGTTCCCTCCTCGAAGAAACGCAGCGAATTGCCATCACTGTCGCGAAACGCCATCCCGAACAAGGAGATGGTGAATATCCGCAGCAGGACAGCGCCTGTCAGACTGGCCGGGCTCCACCATGGGGAGAGACCCGGGTCGGGCCAAACGCCTGTTCAGCTACCGGGTGCCTCCCGCCGGCCAGGCGGGGAGTCAGGACGTTCCACGAGAAGAAAAAGCTCTCTCAGAGCAGAATGCCAGCCGAACGGCAGGACCTGGAGGTGAATGAAATATAGACCAAACCGGGGCAAAAGCAAGATATTTGGACTGAATATATTTTCCGTATTTTCAATAAGTTACCAGCCCCTCTCTGACTGGACGCATGGCGTGAACGACGGCGGCGAAAGCCGACTCACGCGGCCAGTCCCAGCCTCAGGAAATGGCCAAAAACAGCTCGCGCCAGACCGAATAACCAATGTATGAATCTCTGCCGCCAGGATATCGACGGCAGCAGCTGCTTTCGGGGCATTCGCGTTGCGGCTTGAGCCATTCCGCCTTGCCTCGCCCTCCGGGCGGCGATAAAGTGCCGGGAATTTTGCACGTATCACCCTGCCGGGAGGGGGCGCAGGTGAAAAAACCTTTCTATGGTCTCATCGCTGGTCTGATCGCTGTCGGTGGCTTCTATTTTTATCAGGTCCACCAGATTAATAGCGCCGTGGACGACATTAGCCGCCAGCTTTCGCCTGTTGGGCGGCTGGAGCACGGTGGCGCAAGCTTTTCTCCGTTTGGTGAAGCCCGCATTAACCGACTGCGATTTACTCCCCATGATGGTAATGACGAGATTGCGATTCGCCGAGTCGCCGTCCGGACCGATGGCTTGCTCAATCTCCTACGGCTCAAAAACACCGTATAGGATGGCCGGCTGCCGCCTGAGCTGGGCATTTCTCTCCGCGGTCTCCGCCTATCTTCGGATAGCTTCCTATTTGAACGAAACGAGCAAGGAGGGCTTGGCATAGGCTTGCCATTCGAAGCCGCCGGCTGTGGTGACCGCCTGACCTTCAGCAGCGGTGACCTGATCCGGATGGGATTCTTTACCCTCACCGGATCCATCGATACGGGATATGAGACTTCAGGCCAGGTGGATCGAATAGACTGGTCACTGGATAGCGTCGTCGACGGAGTCAATCGTACACACTTCCGTGCGAGCATGGATATTGATGCCCGCTCATATGAGTTTCAGGACTTGTATATGGCAGCAAGCTCCATGCGCTTCGGCTCATTCACTCTCGAGCATGAAGACTTGGGCTATTATGATCGCGTCATGGCCTTTTGTGCCGAAGAGATGGAGCTGCCCATGGATGAATACATCGATCATCATGTGGACCAGTGGCAGCTCCGTTGGCTTGAGGAGGGTCTGGTGGCCGGCCCAGAGATGGTCGCTAGCTATCGTTCATTCCTTAATGAGCCCGGGCGGTTGAGTATTCAGATTTTCCCCACCGGGGATTTGTTCAGTCTCTTCGCCCAGAGCGCCTCTCCCGCCCGTCTGCTCAGGAATCTCGATATTCGGGTGTCCCGGGATGGACAGGAGCCCCAGCGGCTGGACCTACGGAGAGCAAGCCGGGAGGACCAGGAAGCGGTGGCCGGATCCAGGCGGTCTTGGTCACGACCCTCCGGGGATGATTCGTCCTCTGTGGATGAGAACGATGCTCCCGAGTGGGCAGAGCCAGGCTGGACCACGGTAGCGGTAGACAACGTTGCCCAGCATCAAGGCGCTCAAGTGAGTATCACCCTCAAGAGCGGTCGAGAGCGAGCCGGCCGCCTGAATACGATTGGAGAACGTCGACTCATCATCGAGCAGCGTATGCGGGGCCCTGTGTGTCAACATCCCTCCCAACAGCACCTGATCGGTTTTATCTGTAATATTCAGGGTGCTAACGGAGTAAAGCGATGTCTGATTCCAATGAGGTTGTCACTGCTCCGCGCCTGGAAAAGCGTACTCGCCGTCGATTCAGTGTATCCGAGAAGAAGCGCCTTCTGGCGGAGGCCGAAGCATTGCCGCACGGCGAGAAAGGCGCTTGGCTGCGTCGGCAAGGCCTTTACGCCGGTCAGCTATCGACCTGGCGTAAGGAGTTAGCCGAGCAACTGATTGATCTCCAAAAAAAGTATTGCACGTGTTCCACAGCGACAAAGACGGGAACAGGTCGTGAGCTGCCTAGCTGCGTTGCCGGCTGGCGTACCCAAGGCACAGGCCTGCTGAGCCTTGGACGTACCGCGACACTGGTGCTACCCGGATCGCCGCCAACGCCAGCGGGCCACAAAGCCCAGTGGCCGAGGGCGCGGGTTGTCGGAATCTGAACAGCGGCGCATCTTCGATGCGCTGCACTCCTATCGCTTCCTGGACGCCGCCCCGCGCGAGGTTTACGCGACGTTGCTCAGCGAGGGCTCTTTGCTGGGCTCAGTCTCGACAATGTATCGCTTGCTCCGTGGGCGAAAACAAACCCGCGAACGTCGCAATCAGCGTCCGGCACAGCAGCACGTCAAGCCGCAACTGGAGGCCACGGGCCCAGATCAGGTCTACACTTGGGACATCACGAAGCTGCCAACGATCACTCGCAGCTTTTACCTGTGTCTGTACGTCATCCTAGACCTGTTCAGCCGATATACCGTTGGCTGGATGGTCTCGCGCAAGGAGAACGCCGGCCTGGCGTGTCACCTGTTCCGAGAGGTTCTCTCGCGCCGGGCCATCTAGCCCAATGAGCTGATTGTCCATCAAGATCGCGGCTCGCCGATGATCGCTCACAGTTTCGGTGATTTGTTGACCGACCTTGGCGTTGAACGAAGCTTCTCAAGGCCGAGAGTCAGCAACGACAATCCGTTCAGCGAGAGCCAATTCAAGACTACCAAGTACTGGTCGAGCTACCCGGGTCGCTTCCAGAATGCCGCCCATGCCCGACATTGGTGCAGCGAATTCTTCCCAGCCTACAGTCGCCGACCGCACGAAGGCTTGGCACTGTTTACGCCTGAAGATCTCTACACCGGACGCTTCGAAGCACTCTGGCGAGTGCACCAGGCGGCCATGGATCAGCACTATGCGGCCCATCCTGAGCGTTACGTCAAAGGGCCGCCCCGAGTGGCCAGGCCACCCGAGTTAGTCTCGATCAATCCCGATGACGGTCAAACCGCAGCGAAGCTGCTTAACCAGCCGGATGCGTTCCAGGTCTCACCAACACCGGTCAGCACGGAGCTGCCCGAGGTTGTTACATAGAAAACGTTGCCGATGTGTTGGGATTATGTTGACACGTTCCGTACCGGCTTCGGCCAGGCCCAAGGTTGTCAGCATCGCCTT
The DNA here is from genome assembly GCF_034931365.1 of Natronospira elongata. Taxonomy (NCBI): domain Bacteria; kingdom Pseudomonadati; phylum Pseudomonadota; class Gammaproteobacteria; order Natronospirales; family Natronospiraceae; genus Natronospira; species Natronospira elongata. Next base: position 2,151 of record NZ_JAYGII010000059.1, on the reverse strand, counting down.
CTGGTCTGGAATTGGGGCCCTCGCTTTCGCGGGCATGCGGATAGCCGAAGGCGTTGCGATATCGACAGCCACCTTCCAGAACGGAGCGGATAAGATCCGGTTGCTCACCCGCACTTCGAGTCGCCGCAGGACAGGCACGTCAAACACCCGTCCATCATAACCACGGCCGCCGTATTGCACTTGGTGCAAAGCTGGGCACCGGCCGGGAAGCCGGCGTCGTTGCTGTTGCTGCTGCCGTCTTCGGCGAAGGCGTCTTTTTGGCCGTGGGCGGCTTCGTATTCGGCGCGTTTTTGTTCGATGAGTTTTTTCTGGTGTTCGTCCAGGTCGGTGGGTTGGATCATGCCGATCTTGGTGAGATGCCGTTCGATGACTTCGCCGATTTCGGCGATCAGGGAAGGCATGAACTTGCCGCCGGGTTTCCAGTAGCCGCCGCGGGGGTCGAAGACGGCCTGGAGTTCTTCCACGAGGAAGGTGACGTCGCCGCCTTTGCGGAACACGGCGGAGATCACTCGGGTGAGGGCGACGATCCACTGATAGTGGTCGAGGTTCTTGGAGTTGATGAAGATCTCGAAGGGGCGGCGGACTTCTTGCTCGGTACCCTGGTTCAGGATGATGTCGTTGATGGTGATGTACATGGCGTGGTCGGCCACGGGGGGCTTGACCTTGTAGGTGGAGCCGATGAGTTCATCGGGGCGCTCCAGGGTTTCGGTCATGTGCACCACGTTGCCTTCACGGCGGAATTCGCCGTGGGCTTCGGCCGGGGCTTTTTCGGCCGGTTCGGGTTGTTTGGCGGTTTCGTCTTCGGGCTTTTTGATGGCGTAGGAGACGATTTTCTTTTCGATTTTGATGGGCATGGGTCGGTCCTCTCTAAATCTTGTTTGGTGGTTGCCTTAGCCGCTGATCGCGAATGAATTCGCTCCTACGGCTTCTTGGCTCCGTTCCATTGTTTGTCTGCTGTTTGGGTGGCACGGCAGCCTGGCGCTTGAATCGCGGATGAATCCGCTCCTACGGTGCCTGTTGGTGCTGCCGTGCTTTCCTCTGTTGTTTGCCTTAGAAGCGGCCGTAGTAGCCCTCTTTGATGGCGTCGTAGAGGTTGGCGGCGGTGTGGGTTTCGCCGTCGTATTCGATTTCTTCGTCGCCTTTGACTTCCACGGTGCTGCCGTCTTCCAGGGTGAAGGTGTAGGTGGTGTTCTTGAGGTCGTCCTCGCGCACCAGTACGCCCTGGAAGGCTTCCGGGTTGAAGCGGAAGGTGGTGCAGCCCTTGAGGCCGTTTTCGTAGGCGTAGAGATAGATGCCCTTGAAGTCCTCGTAGTCGTAGTCGGTGGGCACGTTGGCGGTCTTGGAAATGGAGCTGTCGACCCATTTCTGGGCGGCGGCCTGCATGTCCACGTGCTGCACCGGGGTGATTTCCTCGGCGGTGATGAAGTAAGGCGGCAGTTTCTCGCCCTCTTCCTCGCTGCTGGGCATGGCGCGGGGGTTGATCAGTTCCCGGTAGGCCAGGAGCTCAAAGCTGAAGACATCCACCTTTTCCTTGGACTTCTTGCCTTCGCGGATCACGTTGCGGAAGTAGTGATGGGCGAAGCTGGGCTCAATGCCGTTGGAGGCATTGTTGGCCAGGGACAGGGAGATGGTGCCCGTGGGTGCGATGGAGCTGTGGTGGGTGAAGCGGGCGCCGGTTTCGGCGAGCTTGTTGACCAGCTCGGGGTTTTCCTCGGCGATCTTTTGCATGTAGCGGCTGTACTTGGCATGCAGGAGACGGCCGGGGATCTTCTGGCCGGCTTTCCAGCCGTCGCGCTTCATCTCGGGGCGCTTGCGCAGCATCTCCTCGGTGACCGTGAACTCTTCGACCATGATCGGGGCCGGGCCTTTTTCCTCGGCCAGCTCCAGGCCCGCTTCCCAGCCGGCCAGGGCCAGTTCCCGGGCGACCTTGTCGGTGAATTCCACCGAGGCGGGGGAGCCGTACTTCATGCACATCATGGTGACGGTGGAACCGAGACCCAGAAAGCCCATGCCGTGGCGGCGCTTGCGGCGAATCTCACCTTCCTGCTGCTCCAGCGGCAGGCCGTTGATCTCGACCACGTTGTCGAGCATGCGGGTGAAGACCTTGACCACTTCCTTGTAGTTGTCCCAGTCGAAGCGGGCCTTGTCGGT
>NZ_JAYGII010000058.1:0-8454 GCF_034931365.1 Natronospira elongata | reverse complement strand
CGATCGTGCCGGCAACCAATCCGGGTGGGCCGCCATCAATTTGATCATCGACACGGTGCCTCCGGAGATCCAGGTTCTCTCTCCGGAGGACGGCGGCCTTTACCTTGATCCCATGCAGGGGCTTGAACTGGCCTGGCAGGACGAGGGTGTCGGTGTTGATACGCAGACGCTGGATGTGCAGCTCAATGGTGCTTCATGGCCAGGGAGTTGCCAGGCGGGAAATAATGGCGGCAATTGTATTCTCGCGGAACCGTTGGCAGATGGCAGCTATACAGTCACTGTCAGCATTAAAGACAAGGCGAGCAACCGCTCCGAGACGGCAAGCATTGAATTTCTGATTGATACCAGTGCGCCGGAAATTGCTTTTGTATCGCCGGACGAGGGGAGTATTCAGGGCGATCCAAGCCGATCAGTCACCCTGGAGTGGAATGATCTTGGTAGTGGGGTCAATCCCGAATCCCTGGTACTGGAACGGAACGGCGCCGGATGGAATGCCGACTGCGACGTGAGCCCCGGTGGTGCCGTTTGCGTCGACCCAGACGGACTCGATGACGGTGATCAATATTTGACCGCTCGAATCAGCGACTATGCCGGCAACCTCTCGGCTGTTGCCGATCTGACCTTCACCATGGACCTCCAGCCGCCAGCGATTTCAATCGTCAGTCCCCAGCCCGGAGAGACCCATAATGAGCCGGAGCGTCCGCTGGAGTTTGAGTGGAGTGATCCAGTTAGCGAAGTGGACCCTGCCTCTTTGGACGTGCGGCTGAACGGCGAGGCTGTCGCAATTGATTGCCAAAGTGATGAGGCAGGCGCGATCTGTCATTTTGCCGATGCCGTGACTGACGGGGAGTATGAACTGAAGGCGCAAGTGGCCGACGATCTCGGCAATCTGTCAGAGCCTGCCCTTGCGGATTTTGTGATTGATACCGAGCCACCTGTTCTGGAGATTGAATCGCCTCAGGATGGCGAGTCCTATACGGCTCGGGATCTGCAGATTAAAGGCAGTGTGAACGAAGCGGCAGATCTGAGCATAAACGGCGAAGCCGTGTCCGTCGATGGGCTTGAATTCGACATCGAATGGCCATTGGAAGCCGGTGAGAATTCGCTGTCAATCAAGGCCGTGGACCGGGCAGGCAATAGCACGGTCGAAGAGCTGACAGTTTATTTCCAACCGCCGGCGCCGCTCATTGATATCTATCATCCGCCGGCCGGTATGGTGACCAATGCAAGTTGGGTGCCTGTTTCGGGGGTCGCCAGTGGCGCTGGGCAATTGCAGCTCAATGGGCAAAACCTGGCCCTGAGTGAAGCCGGCGAATTTGCCACCACCATTCACTTGTTTCACGGTTTCAATACCTTCCTGTTAAGCGCAACCGACCCGTGGGGGCTGGAAGAGTCCGTTCTGGAGTTCAGCATCTTCCGCGTTGACCACGTCGCTGCGATCCAGGAACAAGGGATGTCGATCGAGCGGCTTGAGGATCAGGGTCCGGACCGCCGCCGCATCGAAGGCGGCGCAGGCAGTGTTCCTGGGGGCAGCACGGTAACGATTGAAGTGGTTAGCAGCGGGTCTGGCCCGATGCAGCTTCAGTCCACCGGTCAAGGCTCAGGAGAAGTGGTCTACACGGTCACCGTCGAGGCCAATGCCGATGGGAGCTTCGAAGCGGAACTCGATATTCCGGAAGGTGCCACCCTGCGTATCCGGGTTATTGATGAAGATGGTGTGGTGCATGAGTCGGAAGTGGATCCAGACTCCTTGCCTGACGGCGATAGCGACTCAGATGGTGACAACGGCGACGGCAGTGGTGGGCCCGGCAGCGGCGGCGACGGCGGAGTTCCGGATTGGGATCCCGCTGGGTCCGTGCCGGGCAATATGAAAGGCCAGTTCTCCGTGGGCCCGTCCGGGCAGTCCATGTATGAGATTCCCATCAGCGTCATGCCCGGTGCCAATGGACTCAAACCCACCTTGTCTTTGAGCTACAGCAGCCAGGCCGGCAATGGTCATTTCGGCAAGGGCTGGTCGCTCTCCGGACTTTCGAATATCAATCGCTGCCCGAAGACAGTAGCCCAGGATGGGAAATCTGGCGGCATAAGTCTGGACGAGAATGATCGCTTTTGCCTCGACGGAGACCGTTTGGTGGTTGTCGAAGGCGGCTACGGCGAAGCGGGTTCTATCTACGCCACAGAGGTCGAAAGCTTCCAACGCATTGAGGCCTCCGGGCAGACCGGCAATGGCCCTTCCTCTTTTGAGGTGCGTGGCCAGGACGGGCTGATAAGAAAATATGGTGGCGATGCGGCAGTTGTTCCGCTTGAGTCGGATACAGTCATGACATGGCCTCTGAGGCGTATTTCCGATCGATTCGGGAATTTTGTTGAGTTCGATTACGAAATCCGGGAAGAAAAGGATGCGCTCGAGTGGTACCCAGCTAGCATAGAATGGTTCAATCAAGATGGTACTAAGCTCGGAAAAGTAAAGGTTCAGTACGAATCCAGGGGTGATGTTAGCCACCAATTTAATGTTGGTGGAGCAAGCCGAACCAGCAAAAGAGCCAACCGTGTTTCTGTTTATGGGCTAGATGCAGACGGTAGTATTTCAGTGAGACTTGCCTACGAACTGGTTTACGAGCAAATAGGAGCTTCGAATAGTTCTCATATAACAAAAGTCATTAAGTGTGCACTTGGTTCAGAATGTCTAGCTCCGACTAAGTTCCAATATGACATTGCAGAAGAGAAGGGTTGGTCTGATTCCGAACGATACGCTCGACCACTTGAAGGAATGGTGATGTCGGGGCGTGCCGATCCCATGAGCGTTCGTCCAAGTATTATTACCGTTGATAAGGATAAGATATTTCGGCGTGAAATGCTTTCACACCCGAATGTTCTTGTCGGGTCTTCTGAGGGCTATTGTGTAAGACCAGATGGTATTCCTGTTGACCCGACTATAGAGTGCGAAGAATGGATAGCTAAGAGAGTAAGTATTGGTGATATAAATGGAGATGGAACTGACGAGCTTGTAATGCCATATGAGGCAACAGGATTCGCTGTGGTTGATCTAAGTAGCGGCGAGCATTTGCAGGTCTTCGATATGACAAGCGGGGCTGCCCCAAATGTCGATGAAAGTCAGGGTAGTGTGGTCTCGGATTTTACAGGCAATGGTCGTGCTGATCTTGTAATGGCAGGCCGAACATCTGGCGGAGAAGATTTCGTCAGGATGGCAGTGAATAATGGCGGAATTCTTGAGAAGTTGCCTCATCAAACACTGTCAGATTTTGGCGAAATCACCTATTCTTCAGCTAATGTCATAAATAATGGCCGAGCCGATTTGATCGGGTGGAGGGAATCGGCGATCAGCCCGAGGGTCAATATTGAAGCGTGGTCTTTTAAAGAGAATGCAGGAGAGTTTCAATCTATCGACTCTGCATCAATTGACTATTCAGAGGTTGGTCACACCAAAATCGCCAGTATCCAGATTGCCGATTTGACGGGGGATGGGATATCAGATCTTGTCGTTCGCGGTACTTTGGAACGGGCGACAGTGCCGGGTCTCGAACACTTTGTCCGGGTTCATATTGGAAGAAACGGAAAGTGGGAAAGTGATCCGGACTGGCAAATCCTGACTGAGTCGGATATCGGTAATGTCTTCGTTGTAGATACTGAGGGCAACGGCTATTCGGATGTTGTCGTCCGACATGAAGGTCAGTGGGTTGTCGCAGGATGGAATGGAAGTCAAGCGCGAATTCGCGAAATTACTGATGTCAATATTCCATCAAGGGTAAAACGTAACGGGGCCATGCCACTTGATGTTTCGGGTGACGGCAGGCCTGCTTTCGTCCTTACAGATGGGTCAACATCATATTACGTGCCCGAAGGCGAACGTAACTCAGGCGGTGTGTCTGGGGTCATCGATAGCCTTGGGGCTCTTACGAGGGTTTTCTACGGCCAGACCAGAGCCCAGCATAATGTGTATTATGCTGGACATCTAGAGGCCGGCGTTGCGGAAGAGCATCTTGGGTATCCTTATGTGCACTCTGCCGGCCCGGCCCACGTAGTGGCATCTATATCGGAGGATAGTGGATACACTGGTCAAAGTGGCCAAAGCACGATTCTCACCTCATATAGGTACTATGGTGGTAAAGCAGACGTGTCCGGCAGAGGGTTTTCTGGGTATCGAAGGGTGGATACCGTTAATGAGAATACCGGTATTCGATCAACGAATTTATACCACCAGGAATTCCCTTTCTCGGGCATGTTGGAGCGGGCTGAGCAGGTCCGGCATTTGGATTCCTTGCCAGTTTCCATTTCCCCGCAATCGGTAGATGGGTTGGTCGCCAGCTTCGAGTTATGCCCGCCAGTGGACGATGAGTGTGTTGGTCCGGGCCAAGGCGGGTCGGACGAGATTAATTTCCCGTCTGATGACGGGATCATCAAGACGGCACAGCAGGAAGTCAATACCATAACTAGTGAAAATGGCCAGCCGTTCCCACATGTTGAGCGATCGGTGGAAACGCTTTTCGACTTGCATTCTGGTGAAGAGTACAAGCGCGTAGTCAACGAAACTGAATATGACGAATGGGGCCAGGCAGTAGAGGTGACCCAAACCGAGTCGGCCCCCGGCGGAGGGCAGAAACAGAAAGTCACCATCAATCAATACGACCCAATTGACCCGGACACATGGTGCTGGGGTCGGCTGTCTGATGTTTCGGTAACCCACTCTGTTAATGGCGAAAGTGCCACTCGACATGCCTCGTTTGACTATGATCCGGGGCACTGCGCGCTCAAGTCAGAGACGGCAGGTCAGCCCGGTGGTTTGCATAAAACAGCTAGCTACCAGTATGACCGTTTCGGCAATGTGATCGAGACCACGCGGGGCGGTGCTATGGCCGATGGCGCGCCGGTCGCACCCCGCAGTACCAACCATGATTACGATGGCACCGGTCGTCTGTTGATCGAGACAACAGATGCCGAGGGGCATACGGAAAGCTATCAATATGATCATCCTCTGTTGGCCCGAACCGCAGTGACCGGGCCGGATGGCAATACCGCGACCAAGGGTCACGACAGCTTTGGACGCGTCACTTCGACCACCGGTATTCCCTCATCGCGGACATCGACGACCGATCGAAGCTGGTGTGGGGGCGACTGCATTGATTCTAGGGCCGTCTATCGTGTCGAGACTGCCCATAGCGTGGAGGGTGCGGAGTTCTCCGAGTACGATCGATTGGGTCGGGTAGTGGTCTCTGGATCCCAGGATGCCAATGGTGACTGGCTCCTCAAGGAAGTTCACCACGATGCCAAGGGCCGCGAGTACCTTGTCTCCGGTCCCCACCGTCCCGGTGCGCCTGCCTCCTGGGAGATGACGCTTTTCGATGCACTGGGGCGCCCGATTGCGGCGTATTCCACGGGCAGTGGCGGGAGCATGAGGTCGACCGGTTCCGCGCCCTACGCACCCGGAGACCCGGGGGATCTTGTCCTAAGGCAGAGTACCGAGTATGCCGGTCTGACCATGACCGTGACGGATGCGGACGGTGATCAGAAACGGCGAACAGAAACAGCCTGGGGAGAGCTCCTGCAGGTCGTCGAAGACCCGGGCGGCAAGAATATCGTCGTGGACTATGCCCATCACCCCGATGGCCAGATTCGGTCGGTCACCCGGCGGGATGGAGGTGATACCCATGTCACCGAGATCCACTATGACGCCCTCGGCAATAAGCGCTTCATGTCCGATCCGGACATGGGCGAATGGCACTACGTGCACAATCCCTTCGGAGATCTGGTCAGCCAGACGGATTCGCTGGGTCAGACGACATCCATTGAGTATGACCAGGTTGGTCGAAAGGTGCATCGCTTGGATGCCGATGGCACTGAATCCACCTGGCAGTACGATGCTGCCGGGCGTCTTGCGGCACGAGCATCCGGCAACGGTTTTGCACAGATAAAGATTTACGATGAGTGGTCCAACCTCCAATCCACGCAGTATTTCATCGATGACCAGCGCTATGCCCTGAGCTATGTGCGGGATGACTATGGGCGTGTGGAACGGGAGATCATGCCCGTGGGCGGCGGTCACGAGTACAGGCTCATGGCAATTCCGGTTCAAGAAGCCGGTGGCGTCAAACTGCTTTGGTCAACGCGTAGTAGCGATGGGCAATATCGAGTGAGACGGCAACCCGTGGGTGCTGAGTCCGGTTCGAAATACTGGTCGGCCGATCAGGACCTTTCATCTGACTTGTTTAGTGTTGTTACCCATAAGGATGAAGGCATTTTTTCCGCCGGTGATTATAGTGCCGACCCGGTGACGCTGACTTATTTCCTGGAGCGGTGTGAACAGGATTCTTGCGTCACGCTGGACCAGGTGGAGGTCACCCTCAATCCGCCACGGGCGATCCCTGGCGCGCCTGAGTTGATGACGCCTGCCGGAGAGGTGGCGCATGGTGCCTACGCGCTTTATTGGGGCAATGCGGAATGGACGCTGGATAGTGAAATGGAGTACGAAGTCCAGCGGGCCTCGGCAGTTCAGGATGGCGGTGAATGGATAGCGAATACCGACTGGCAGGATGTCACGGACGGCGAGCCCGGCGATGTACAGGCCTGTAATGCCCAGGATTCCGTGGGCCCCGATGGCGGCACGTCGGGCATGGCCTCGGCCCAGCTATGCCCCGAGCCGGGGAACTATCTGCATCGAGCGCGTGCTTGCGCCTCGCAGGGGGGCGGTCCGGCCGAGTGCGGCGAGTGGGTGCAATCGGAAACGCCAACCGAAGTGCGTCGCTTCCCGGTCCTTCCGGAGGCAGGGCTCAACAAGAGCAATTCCACTAGCTCGCACTCATCGCTGACCGAGTTCTCCTGGGATCGACCGGAGAATCACGCGATTCTGGATGAGGTGAGTTACCGCCTTGTCATGACATCCACGTCCTCTCCGGGGCTGGAGGGCGAATCGACACCGCTCGAGATCCATGAAGGCGGTAGTAGACACGCGAGCTGGGAGCGGGAGGCCTTCTGCGTTCATGATCAGACCGCTCCGGGACCTAATGCCTACGATTACGATCTTGAGCTCGTGGTCTGCAGCTCGGATGGCTGTAGCAAGGCGCCGGTCTCCCTGTCTCTTGAGGATGTTGTCCTGGATGATGACACATGCGGTGTTTCGCTTGAGTCGAACTTTGTCCGCTGCGCAGTTGATGGAAGATCTGAGATAGAGCTGACGTATGGCGCCCCCTGGGCGGAGTACTACGATGTCGACTACCGAGAGCAAGGCAGTAATTGGCAGTCGCTGTATAGTGGGCCATCTACGTCAACTACCTTTGCCGCGGAAGAAGGCGTGTTTTACGAGGCCCGCGCTAGAGCTTGTGATGCTCAGCAGTGTTCGGACTATGCCTACACCACGGATTTCGGCCGAATTTGCGATAACGAGACTTCCCCGCCCGGTGGGTTCTCGCTTGCCTCGCAGGGCGAGCCGGAGGTAAGGCAGGGTACCTGGGGAGAATGGTCCAGCCTGGAATATGCGACATGGACTTTGCCGTCTGGCCACCCGGGGGCGGGGCAGCATGGCCAGATCCGCTCCCTTGAAGACCCTGACCCGAACCAAATGCCGGCCATGGATCTCGTTGAACGGGCGCCTTATGAGCTTGCCTATGTCTATTCCAGCCACACCAGCGCGGTGGTTCGCGTTGACGGCGCCCTTGGCGGCGATAACGCTGACGGCGGCTGGGAGACCCACTGGGAAATGGGTGAGCTTGATGCCCAGGGGCGTTTGCGAGAGGCCCGGCTCGGCGGTGGTGCGGTGGTTTCGGAAAACCACTTCAATCCCCGAACTGGCCGGCTGACTGGCCGCACGGACCGTCTACACGGCAGCCAGGTACTTAACAGAAGCTACACCTGGACCCGGGCCGGTCGGTTCGAGGGCCGGGCGGATCACCTGCGTGGCATCGCCGAGACCTTTGAGTACGACTCGGTGGGTCGCCTGGCGGTCAGCCAGCGCAGCTACAGCGGCAGTGACGCGATTGCGCCGGCCCGGCTCGACTACGGCTATGATGATCTGGGCAATCTGACCTCACGCACGGGCGTGGGTACCTACCAATATGGCGATAACGGCCATCCCCATGCCCAGCCCCACGCCGTGCGCGCGGTCAGCAACGGCGATGGCAGTCAGAGCTTCGAATACAATGCCGCCGGCAATATCGTGGACGGCGAGTACCAGGTGGACTGGACACCCTTCCACAAGCCCGCCCGTATCGACCGTGACAGCGGTACCGCCCAGTTCCGCTACGGCCCCGGGCGCTCTCGCTTCTGGAGCCGGCAATACCGCTCGGATGCCTCGGGTACCGACCGGACCACGATCTACGTGGGCGGAGTCTTCGAGCGCATGATCGATCACGGCCAGGACACCACCCTGGACCGCCATTATGTACGTGTCAGCGGCAAGGTGGTGGCGACCGTGGATATTGCCGAGGAAGAAGAAGCCGAGTC